>DVOF01000175.1 GCA_018713805.1 Candidatus Aphodoplasma excrementigallinarum
GTCTACACAAGAGGCAATTGACTACTTCCCAGACGAGGGAGAAAATTTGAAAGCTGGATATTATTTTTTACGGACGCCGTTTCCTCTCCCGACTAATCCTCGCGACGGGGTTGGCGGACGGTTTATTATCGTCGGAGGAGTGGCGCATTCGCGTTATACATGGTATGATAAGACTTCTACAATTGCAGGCATCCGCCCAGCTTTCTATCTCGATACAGCAAGGACTGAGGTTGCAGCTGGTAGCGGTACAAAAGAGGATCCGTTTGTGCTTGGAGAGCGGGAGAACGCAGGAGGAATCAGTGTCTACGTCAACGGCACAGAGCTGACGCTTGACGTGCCGCCCATGCTGGAGAACGACCGTACGCTGGTGCCGATGCGGGCGATCTTTGAGGCGCTGGGTGCGGAGGTGAGCTGGTACCCGGAGAGTCGAGCGATTGTAGCGGTGCGGGGTGACACGACGGTGTTTATGCAGGTGGACGACTGGTATATGGCGGTGAGCGACGAGTGGATTCGTCTTGATGCGCCGCCGCGGATCGTGAACGATCGGACGCTGATTCCGCTGCGCGCTGTGGCGGAGGCGTTTGGCGCGCAGGTCGGCTGGGACGAGGCGACGCAGACTGTAACGGTGGAATTGGATTGACAATGTGAGAAAAAAGGGATATACGAAAACGGCCTGTAAATTTTGCGGGCCGTTTTGCTTGTTTTCTTCCTATATGCAATCATTTTGCAGAAAAGGCGAAAAAACGGAAACTTTTTTTTCAATTATGCGTCTAAATCTATAGATATTTTTAAAGGAGGACACAACATGAAAAAAAGGCACGTAAAAAGTGCAGTTGCGGTATTGACCGTTTTTGCGCTTCTGCTTAGCAGCTTCAGCGTTTTCGGCGCATCGGCGTCCGACATTGGCGGGCATTGGGCCGAGGATATCATCGCGAAATGGATTGGTGCAGAAAAGATCAACGGATATCCGGACGGCACGTTCAAGCCGGACAACCCGGTGACGCGCGCGGAGTTCGTGCAGATTCTGTATAATGTTCTGCCGGACCGGACCGCAGCTGAAGAAACCGGCCATACGTTTACCGATGTAAGCGAGGGCGACTGGTATTATGAGAGCGTCATGGCGCTGTTACAGCTCGGCATCGTTGCGGAGGGCGAAACATTTGAACCGGAAAGCTACATAACGCGCCAGGACGCGATGACGATGATCGGGCGCGCATTCTATGTAAGAGGCCTTGACACGGCGGCGGTCGAGGGTTTTGCAGACTACGGCGAAATCTCCGACTATGCGCTCGACTATGTTGCGGGCCTTGTGGAGCAGGGGCTGGTCGGCGGCTATGAGGACAATACGATCCGCCCGCTCGCGCAGATTACCCGTGCAGAAAGCGTCAAGATTCTCGACGGCCTGGACCTGGTACACGACAAGAACTCGCTTGAGGGGATTATGGAGCGGATAAATGATGGCGTAGAGGAACAAATCCCCATGGTTGCCAATATAACCATTACAGATGAAAACGCAGAGTATTATCTCGGGCTGAAGAATCTGGATGGGATTGAGGAGGCGCTCGCCTCTGAGGCAATGATCGGGTCGATTGCGCATTCGGTTTGTTTGGTACGTGCGGCGGAAGGTACCGACGTGGAGGCGCTGAAAGAGGAAATCCGGACGTCGGTCAACCCGCGCAAGTGGATTTGCGTCGGTGTAGAGCGCGACGAGGTCATTGTGGAGAACCGCGGCAACCTGATTTTGATGGTAATTGACCAGACGAACCCGCAGGCATATTTGGACAGCTTTATGGCACTGGATTTGTCCGAGGAGAAGCCGGTTTTGGTACCGGATGAGAACGATCTGCTCTACACGGACGGATATTATCTCGACTATATCGGCGAGCTGCGGCCGCAGTCGGTTGAAAATTTTGCAAACAAGGTAGAGAGCCTTGTGGCGCAGTATATGCAGAACAGCACGGGCATCTACTATGCGATTGCGCCCAGCAAGAACTATTTTGTCAACGACCGGGTGCAGACGCCGTTTGATTACGACCAGATGCTTTCCATCCTGTCGGAGAATATCACGAGCGCACAGTATATCAACCTGTTTGATACGCTGACGCTGGAGGATTACTATAAGACGGACCCGCACTGGCGGCAGGAGCGTCTGCAAAAGACGGTAAATCGGCTCGGCGAGAGCCTGGGCTTTATGACAGATTTGTCGGCCTACCAGGCAAATACTGTGGAGGGCTTTATTGGCCAGCATGGATACAATAAGGAGAATTTCCCGTCCGAGGAGCTGGTCTACCTGACGAACGACGCAATCAACAACGCAGTTGTGGACAATATGCAGGAGCCGGACTTTAAGCAGGTGTACAATCTGGATAAGCTGTCGTCCAGCTCTCCGTACGACGTGTTCCTGTCCGGCCCGACCCCGCTTGAAACTATTACGAACAACAGCGCGGAGACAGACAAAGAGCTGGTCATCTTCCGCGATTCGTCGACGAGCAGCCTTGCCCCGCTGCTGATTGAGAACTATAAGACGATTACGCTCGTTGACATCCGTTACATGATGAGCGCCATGCTCGGCGACTATGTCAATTTTGACGGGAAGGACGTATTGTTCCTCTACGGCGAACAGGTTATCAATTTCAGCGAGATGCTTAGATAAAACTTATCCTACACGCCTCACTTTTTTACAGGCAGATGCATTTGCATCTGTCTTTTTTTTATTTGACAGGCGGCATATCGTGTGATAAAATAGTTGCGCATGCAACAATAAGGATTTGGGGGGATGGTATGGATACGCTGATGAAATACATTGCGCGGATATTCCGGTGCAGTATCCTTTACCGCAATGAGGTTTTGGCCCACGAGGGGCTCAACGGCTACCAGCATACATACATCATAAAAATCTGCAATCATCCTGGTATTTCGCAGGAGCAGCTTGCCCGGATGATCTATGTGAACAAAAGCACCGTAACGCGGCAGCTTGCCCTGCTCGAGCAAAGCGGTTTTGTCACAAGAAAGCCGGGCAGCGCCGACAAACGCACCATGCTCGTTTACCCGACGCAGAAGGCGCTCGACGTGTTCCCAAAGGTGAAGGCGGCGTCGCAGGCGTGGAACGACGCGCTGACCGAGGGCCTGAGCGGCGAAGAGCGCGGCTGGCTTTTTTCCAGGCTGTCGCTTTTGATGGAGCGCGCGGAAGCGGAGGCAGCGCAGACGCATGAGGGGAGGGATATGCAGTGAGAAAGATACTCCAGTATTTGAAGCCGCATGTCCCGCGCATGAGCGTCGGCCTGACCATCAAGTTTATTGGGACGATTATGGATTTGCTCCTGCCGTGGATATTGGCCTACATGATTGACGACGTGGTCCCGCTGCGGAGCGTTCCGCTGATTCTTTGGTGGGGCGGGGCGATGCTTGTTTGCTCCGTGCTCGCCGTTGTGACGAACATCGTTGCCAACCGGATGGCCTCGCGCGTTGCGCGGGACACGACCGAGGCGATACGCCACGACTTGTTTTCGAAAATTTCCTATCTTTCTTGCGCGCAGATCGACGAATTTACGATCCCGTCGCTCGAGTCGCGCCTGACATCGGATACGTATAACATCCACCAGATGGTCGGGATGATGCAGCGGCTCGGCGTGCGCGCGCCGATTCTGCTGCTCGGGGGCGTTTTAGTGACCTTTACACTGGAGCCGGTGCTGACGCTTGTGCTCGTCTGTGTCCTGCCGTTTATCGGGTATATCGTGTACCGCGTTTCGAAAAAGGGTATCCCGCTGTACACACAGCTCCAGCAGGCGGTCGACAACATGGTGCGGACGGTGCGGGAGCATGCGGGCGGTATCCGCGTCATCAAGGCGCTTTCCAAGGCGGACTACGAGAAGAAACGGTTTGCCGACGCAAACGCCAAAGTAGTCGAACGGGAGAAAAAGGCCGGTATCACCATGGCGCTGACGAACCCGATGATGAATTTGTTTCTAAACCTCGGCCTTACGCTTGTCATTTTAGTGGGCGCGTACCGTGTCAACGCCGGCGTGACCCAGGCGGGGAAAATTATTGCCTTTCTGTCGTACTTTACAATTATCTTAAATGCCATGCTTTCCGTGACGCGCATCTTTGTCATGTATTCCAAGGGCAGCGCGTCCGCCGGGCGGATCAGCCTTGTGCTTGACGCACCGGCCGATTTGGCGGTGCGGGAGGCGGAGAAGGAGAATACGGAGAACCACATCGTATTCGAGCACGTATCCTTCTCGTACCATAAGCAGAAGGAGAACCTGACCGACGTCAGCTTTGCGCTCCGGCGCGGGCAGACGCTCGGCGTCATCGGCGCGACCGGGAGCGGGAAGAGTACGCTCATCAATCTGCTGATGCGTCTCTACGATGCGGACAGCGGGCGCATCCTGATCGACGGGCGGCCGATTGAGAGCATCGACGACGCTGAGCTGCACGAGATGTTCGGCGTTGTGTTCCAAAACGACATCCTGTTCGCCGATACGATTGCGAGCAACATCGACCTTGGGCGCGGGATTCCGCGCGAGCGGCTTGAGGAGGCGGTCGAGCATGCGCAGGCGGCTGACTTTATCCATGCGCTGCCGGACGGGCTTGACCATATGCTTACGGCAAAGGGGACGAATGTGAGCGGCGGGCAGAAGCAGCGGATTCTGCTGGCGCGCGCCTTTGCCGCCAATCCGGATATTTTGATCCTCGACGACTCGTCGAGCGCGCTCGACTACAAGACCGACGCGCGCCTGCGCGCCGATATCCGCAAATATTACCAGAATACGACCACGGTCATTATCGCCCAGCGCGTCAGCTCGATCAAGCATGCCGACCACATCCTCGTTTTGGAGGAGGGGCATGTGATTGGAAGCGGGACGCACGAAGAGCTGATGGAAACCTGTGCGACATACCAGGAGATCAGCCGGACACAGATGGGAGGCGGAGAGGTTGCATAAAGAAGGGAAAGGAAAGCAGATTGCGGCGACCGGACTGCCCAAGCCAAAAGTCCAGAACAAAAAGAAGGTGCTCCTGCGTTTGTGGAAGTATCTGTACCGGCATAAGTGGATGCTGCTGCTTGCGCTGTTTTTGACGGTAACGAGCAACCTGCTGGCCCTGCTGGGGCCGATGCTGTCCGGCCTTGCGATTGATGCGATCGGTACGACAGCAGGTGGGGTACAGTTCGAGACGGTATTTTATTACTGCGCGCTGATGGTCGTGTTTTACGTTGTGTCGTCGGCGCTTTCGTACGGGCTGTCCGTGCTGATGGTAAACCTAAGCCAGAAAATCGTGTACCGCATGCGCAAGGACATCTCGGACACGCTGCTCGAGCTGCCGGTGCGCTTTTTTGACACGCACCAGACCGGCGACATCGTGAGCCGGATTTCCTACGACATTGACACGGTGAACGCCTCGCTCTCGAACGATTTGCTTCAGATTTGCACCAGCGTGATTACGGTAGTCGGCTCGCTCGTCATGATGATTGCGATTTCGCCGACGCTGGTGCTGGTGTTTGCGGTGACGATCCCAATATCGATTTTTCTGACAAAATATATGACGGGGAAGGTACGGCCCCTGTTCCGGAAGCGCTCCGCAAAGCTGGGCGAGCTCAATGGCTATGTGGAGGAGATTATCTCGGGTCAAAAGACAATCAAGGCGTACCACCGCGAGAAAACGATGATCGGCCGCTTTGATAAGCGCAACACGGATGCGGTCGACGCGTACTACAACGCCGACTACTACGGCAGCATGGTCGGCCCGTCGGTCAACTTTGTCAACAACCTGTCGCTGTCGCTCATCAGCGTGTTCGGCGCGATGCTCTACTTGGGCGGCGGCCTGACGCTGGGCAACCTGTCGTCGTTTGTGCTGTATTCAAGGAAGTTTTCCGGCCCAATCAACGAGATGGCAAATATTTTGAGCGAGTTACAGTCGGCATGCGCGGCGGCGGAGCGCGTGTTCCGCCTGATTGACGAGGAGCCGGAGCCGCGCGACGCGGACGGAGCCTACACGCTGAGCGACGTACGCGGCGACGTGGAGATGGAACATATCGTCTTTGGCTATGACCCGAATAAAACGATTATCCACGACCTCAGCCTGCACGCGCCGCCCGGCTCGCTGGTGGCGGTCGTCGGCCCGACCGGTGCGGGCAAAACGACGATTATCAACTTGCTGATGCGTTTCTACGACCCGGACAGCGGGACAATCCGCGTCGACGGGCACGGCTCGCTCTCTGTGACGCGCAAGAGCCTGCGCCTTGCGTATGCCATGGTTTTGCAGGATACATGGCTGTTCCACGGAACCGTGTTTGACAACATTGCCTATGGGAAAGAGGGCGCCACGATGGAAGACGTGGAGCGTGTCGCCAAAGCGGCCAAAATCCACAACTATATCCTGTCGCTGCCAAAGGGGTACGACACGGTTTTGAGCGACTCCGGGATGAATATTTCGCAGGGGCAGAAGCAGCTTCTGACGATTGCGCGCGCGATGTTGCTCGACGCAAAGATGCTGATACTGGACGAGGCGACGTCGAACGTGGATACGCAGACGGAACTGCAAATCCAGCAGGCGATGACAAGGCTGATGGCGGGGAAAACTTGCTTCGTCATTGCGCACCGCCTGTCCACAATCGAAAATGCGGACACGATCCTCGTGGTACGCGACGGCGAGATCGTCGAACAGGGCAAACACAAGGAGCTTTTGCAGCGCGGCGGCGTGTACGCGGGGATGTACAATTCACAGTTTGTATAAAAAGGGAGGAGAACGGCAATGGAGCTTGAAATTTTAGAGTATACAGGCGAAGGGTATGACCCGACGATGCACTTCGGCGCATGGCGGGTGGCGCTTATGAATTATGCCGAGTCGCTGGAGCGGAAAAACTTTACGCAGATGGAGCGGCATATGTGTACGGACGAGGTGTTTGTCTTGCTTTACGGGAGCGCGACGCTCGTAATCGGTGAGGAAAAACGGGAGTATCCGATGGAGAAGGGGAAAATCTACAATGTCAGGCAGGGCGTCTGGCACCAGATTTTGTTTGAAAAGGATACCCGCGTGTTAATCGTGGAAAACCACGATACTGTAAAGGAAAATTCCGAGTATATGCAGGTTTGAAAAATAGGGCTAATGTTGAAATTTTAGGGCGGCAACCGGCGGTTGCCGGATAGTTGGTGGCACGCAACCGGCATATGGTGATACAATTTGCCGGAAAGGAGGCGCTTTTTATGGCACTGAGCGAAAATATTAAGGCCCGGCGCATGGCGCTGAAGATGTCGCAGGAGTACGTTGCAGAACAATTAGGCATCAGCAGGCAGGCGGTTGGAAAATGGGAGACAGGAAAAAGCGAGCCAACGGCAGCCAATTTGGCAGAGCTGGCCGCCCTATTTGAAATGAGCGTTTCCGAACTGGTGGAACCGGAAAACTGTGCAGGGCAGCGGGTAGAGCAAGAGCGGCAGGCAAAGGAGAAGCGGCATAATGCAAAAATGCTGCTCGGACGCTGGAGTGGTGTTGTTTTGGTGAATGCCAGCTGGGACGGTTTCTCTTCAGGACTGTACGCTGACGTGCCGTACTATTGGTTTTTTCTGCTGGCGGCGGGGCTTGTCCTGCTTTTTATTACGTCGATTGACATGGAAAAAAAGCATAAATTGAAAAAAACACAGATTGCCGTTGGCGCTGGCATGCTCTTTTCGATCTTTTTCCTGCCGCGCATAATCCCGTTTGGACAGGCCGGAATAAACTATCTTTTGGCAGATGTCGTTACGGCTGTATGCGTCATTGTACTGAATTTAAAGTATTGGCGCTATATATGGAACGTGAAATAGTCAAAAAACAGGCCTATATTTGGGCCTGTTTTGCGTATCAGCACAGGGGATTGTTTTGGGGTTCCTTAAAAGTTCCGGCTTATCCAGTCCGCGCTCAAATCCGCCCATGTGGATACGTCCGGGTATTCCGTCGCGAGGCCGAGGCCATGGCGGCCGTGCGGGAAGACGTGCAGCTCGCAGGGGACGCCGTTTTCTGACAGACGCCCGGCAAAAAGCAGGCTGTGCCGGAGCGGCACGGTCTCGTCGTCCGACGTATGCCATAAAAAGCACGGCGGCGTATCCGGCGTGATGTAGTTCTGGACGGATACAACGTCCGGTCCCGCCGTGTCCGTCATAAGGTGCTCTTCTGCGCAGCGGCGGGTCTCCTCGCCGTCCTGCGGATAGGCGGAAATCATGGGATAGCACAAAATCGCGCCGTTTGGCTTACAGGAAACAGGCGCGTCCCCCATCCCGTCAAATGGGATGGCGTCCATGACAGCCGTGCTGGCCGCCAGGTGGCCGCCGGCGGAAAAGCCTGCGGTAAAAATGCGGTTCGGGTCGATATGCCATTCTTTAGCATGGGCGCGCACAAGGCGGATAGCCTGCTGCGCGTCCAGCAGCGCACACGGATACCGGTAGGGGAATACGCGATAGTTTACAACCATGGCGTGATAGCCCCTGCTGTTGTAAAACTGCGCGACCGGTTCGCCCTCATGCTCAGCGCGCATGCCATAGCCGCCGCCCGGAAAGACAAGCACGGCGGGCGGCGCGTCTTTGGCGTCGAGCAGGTACAGGTCCATCGTATTGGGCGTGTCCGCCCCTTCCATATAAAGCGGGATATCTTTATCCCATAACTGGATCGTTTGCTTCATCCTTATCCCTCCTAAGCGTATTATAGCGTCAAAGTGACCTGTTTGCAAGCGGAAAGCGGAAAGAAAAGGATTTTTGTGCTTTGCGGCGTATATATTAGGTAGGAGAACTGCCTTTTATGGCATGGAGTTGTATATTACGTCAAAAACGGGAGAGGTGACGTTATGAAAACAATCCGGGAACAGACAGAGGAATACGAAAAGCTTACGTTATCGCCGTATGCGCAGCTTGTGACCGAAACAAAAGGGCGGCAGCGCCCGCAGGAAAAGTGCGCCCTGCGCACCGAGTACCAGCGCGACCGCGACCGCATTCTGCACTCGAAGTCGTTCCGGCGGCTGAAGCACAAAACACAGGTATTCATCACGCCGCAGGGCGACCACTACCGGACGCGGCTCACCCACACGCTCGAGGTGAGCCAGATTGCGCGCACGATTGCCCGCGCTTTGCGATTAAACGAAGATTTGACCGAGGCGATGAGCCTGGGGCACGATTTGGGGCACACGCCGTTCGGCCACCGGGGCGAGGATACGCTCGATGCGCTGTGTGAGGGTGGCTTCCGCCACTATGAGCAGAGCCTGCGCGTGGTGGATGTGCTCGAGGATGGGAAGGGGCTCAACCTGACGTGGGAGGTGCGCGACGGCATCCGCAACCACACGGGAAAGAATTTGCCCTCTACGCTGGAGGGCAAGGTGCTCAAGTTTGCCGACAAGTTTGCCTACATCAACCACGACATCGACGACGCGATCCGCGGCGGCGTGCTGCGCGAGGAGCAGCTCCCGCGGGATTTGATCGAGATTCTTGGCGCGCGGCACTCCCAGCGTATTAATACCATGATCACGGATACGGTGCAAAACTCGCTCGGGAAAAACGACGTCGTCATGTCTAAGGAGATCGGCGACGCGATGCTCGCGCTGCGCGCCTTTATGTTCGACACCGTGTACGACAATCCGGTAAAGCGGAACGAGGAGCGGAAGGCGACTTATATTATTGAAGCGATGTTTCACCATTTTGTAGAGCATCCGGAGGCGCTGCCGGAGGAATACCGGCGGTTTATCGGAGAATATGCGACCGACCGCGTGGTATGCGACTATATTGCCGGTATGAGCGACGACTATGCCGTGCATACATTCAACGACATTTTTGTGCCGAAATCGTGGACGGTGTTTTAGCCGGAGTGCGGGAAAACCGGGGAATTGTATAAAATTTCATATTTTGTGGAAAGATTATCATGAAATTCGATTCGGGACAAAAAGAAGGAATTTGTGCAGGAATGTCGAATTTAGAGTATGAGTGATTTTTAAAGGTTACCAAAAAGACGGTGAATGGAGTGGGGAGGAGCGTCCTGGTTGCTGTATTCGGAGGAATTGATCAGTGAGGTTATCGGGGCCAACGACATTGTTGATGTCATTGGGATGTATACCGCTTTGAAAAAAAGCGGCAGAGGCTTTGTCGGCCTGTGCCCGTTCCACTCGGAAAAGACGCCGTCGTTCCATGTTTCGCCGGACAAGCAGCTCTACCATTGCTTTGGCTGCGGAGAAGGCGGGACGGTGCTCACTTTTGTGATGAAGGCGGAGAACCTTGACTTTGTAGAGGGGCTCAAGTTTCTGGCCGACCGGGCGCGGATTGCGCTTCCGGAGCCGGAGGCGAATGAGAATGCGGACAGGCTGTTTAAGAAAAAGCAGCGCCTCATCAGCGCAAACACCTATGCTGCAAAGTTTTTTTATCACTGTCTTGCCGCGTCGCCGGAGGGCGCGCAGGCGCGCGCTTATTTGAAGGAGCGCGCCATTGCGCCGAAGACGGCGGCCTCGTTCGGGCTTGGGTTTGCGCCGCCTGGGCGGAACGCGCTGATAAATCACTTAAAGCCCATGGGCTACAGCGAGAGCGAGCTGGTCGACTTTGGGCTGGCGACGGTGCGCGATAACCAGTTTGTGGACAAGTTCCGCAACCGCGTGATGTTCCCAATCATTGATGTGCGCGGAAATGTAATTGGCTTCGGCGGCCGCGTGATGGACGACTCGAAGCCGAAGTATCTGAATTCGCCGGAAACGGCGGCGTTTAATAAGCGGCTGAACCTGTTTGCGCTCAATTTTGCCAAAAATAAAAAAAGCGACACGCTTATTTTGGTGGAAGGGTATATGGATGTTATATCCCTGCACCAGGTGGGTATAAATAATGCAGTGGCGACGCTTGGGACGGCGCTGACCGAGGAGCAGGCGCGCCTGATTGCGCGGTATGCCAGGGATGTTGTGTTGTGCTACGACACCGACGAGGCGGGCGTGAAGGCGACCATGCGCGCGATTGAGATTTTTTCCAAAACGGACGTGCGGGTGAAGGTGTTAAGCCTTCCCGGCGCAAAGGACCCCGACGAATACATCAAAAGCCACGGCGGCGGGAGCGAGGCGTTTTTGCAGGCGGTGAAGGGAGCCGTCCCGGCGACGCTGTTCCGGATCAATGCGCTCAAGCGGCAGTATGACATCGACAACAGCATTGACGATAAGATCCGCTTTATCACCGAGGCGGCGCAGGTGCTTTTGTCGACGAACAATATGGTGGAGGTCGACACGTATGCCGACCTGTTGGCGAAAAATTACGATATCAAAAAAGAATCGATTTATGCAGAGATTCGCAAATTGCAGGGAAAGCGCGAGCGGCAGGAAAAGAGCCGCATCGTACACCGCACGGCCAATGCCGGCGTGACACGCAGTGCCTCGCCAACCGAAGAAAGGCGTCCCGCCCCCGTCAGGGGCGATGTGGCGACGCCGCTGGAAAAGGCGGAGCGGAGCCTGCTGTCGCTCATTTTTACGAGCCGCAGCGCGGCAAAGTATGCAGAGGGCGAGCTTGGGGCGGAGTATTATTCTAATGCCGTACACCAGAAGCTTGCACAGCTTTGCTATGCGGCGTGGGACAGCGGGACTGCGCCGGACGCGTCGCAGATTTTGCTTTCGTTTGACGAAACGCAGGCTGGCTATGTGACGCAGGTTTTGATGGACAGGGCCGTTTATGAAGACGATATACAGGCGGCGAAGGATTTGCTGCTTACTATACGACAAGAGTCGATTACAAAAAAAATCAGCGAGGAGACAGACCCGGCAGTGATACAAAAATTGTTGGAATTGCAGGCGCAGCTGAAGGAAAAGAGAGGAGGATCGCCCGCATGAGCGACGTGGAAGTAAGTAAAAAGGCCATAGTGAAGGAGCTTTTGGAGCGCGGCAAGAAAAATGGAATGCTGTCGTTCAAAGAGATTATGGATGCCTTTGAAACAGTTGACATCGGGCCCGATCAGATCGATAAAATTTACGAAACGATCGAAAAGGCAGGAATCGAGATTGTTGGCGACATCGATAAGGAGCTTGAGGAAATCGAGCTGGCAGACGAGGAGGATATTGAGGATTTATCCGTCCCGGAAGGGGTCAACATCGACGACCATGTCAAAATGTACCTCAAGGAAATCGGTAAGGTGCCGCTTCTCGACGCAGACGAGGAGATTGAGCTGGCGCGGCGGATGGCTGAGGGCGACCCGGCGGCGAAGCGCCGTTTGGCGGAGGCGAACCTGCGCCTTGTTGTCAGCATTGCAAAACGCTACGTTGGGCGCGGGATGCTGTTCCTCGACTTGATCCAGGAAGGGAATCTCGGCCTGATTAAGGCGGTTGAGAAGTTCGACTACACAAAGGGCTATAAGTTCTCGACCTACGCGACGTGGTGGATTCGGCAGGCGATTACGCGCGCCATCGCAGACCAGGCGCGTACCATCCGTATCCCGGTGCATATGGTCGAAACGATCAACAAGCTGATCCGCGTATCGCGCCAGCTTTTGCAGGAGCTTGGGCGTGAGCCGCAGGCGGAGGAAATTGCCAAAGAACTGAATATGCCGGTCGACAAAGTGCGCGAGATCATGAAGATTGCGCAGGAGCCGGTGTCGCTCGAAACACCGATCGGCGAAGAGGAAGACAGCCACTTAGGCGACTTTATCCCGGACGATGACGCGCCCGCGCCGTCAGAGTCGGCAAGTTTTGTGCTGCTGAAAGAGCAGCTGCTCGACGTCTTGGGGACGCTGACCCCGCGGGAGGAAAAGGTGCTCAAGCTGCGCTTTGGCCTTGACGACGGGCGCGCCCGTACGCTGGAGGAGGTCGGCAAGCGGTTTAATGTAACGCGTGAGCGTATCCGCCAGATTGAGGCGAAAGCCCTCCGGAAGCTGCGCCATCCGAGCCGCAGCAAAAAGCTGAAGGATTATTTGGATTAAGCGAAAATAAAATAAAAAAAGAAGCGAAGCCACAGGAGTTTAGTCTGTGGCTTTTATTTTCATAGGGGGGAAGAAAGATTCTGGAAAAATATTTGAACGAGCCATATCTGAAAGACATTTGCAAAAACATTGGCATGTATGAGGAAGCGACAGAGGATTTGCTCCGCGTATTGAAAACGTACGACATGAGCCGGTATGAAGACGTTTTCCAAAAAATGCTTGACCGCGCTACGATGTATGAAGCGGCGGAAGAGCTGCACGAAAAGGTCGAGCCGGAGGAGGACGGCGGCTACCGCTGCCTGCTATTATACCTTGCGGCGACGGGCTATACGCACGAGCGCTATCGGGAGCTTGGAATCGGCGACGACGTGTTTTATAACACCATGGACGCATTCCGCGAGTATGTAAATACTTACAAAGAGGCAAACGGTACATACGGTTTTGCTGTGACGACATGGCCGGTGCGCCATATCAACTGTGTTTTGTTCCAGCTCGGGCGGCTCGGATTCGAACTGTATGAGTACGATGAGGACGTGTATGAGGACGGCACGTGTATCATCCGCAAGGGTGACCCGACCGTTTCGGTCCATATCCCGGCGAACGGGAAGCTTGACCACGATTTGGTTGTAAAGGCGTATGCCGACGCGCGCGCATTTTTCAAAAAGTTTTTCCCAGCGTTTGGGCCGCGCTATTTTGTGTGCGGCTCGTGGCTGCTCGACACAAGGCTGCGGGAGCTTTTGCCCGAGGGGGCTAATATTTTAAAGTTTCAGAGCGATTTTAAAATCTATAAATTATACGAGGGCGCGGCCGACCCGCTGACACGCGTGTTCGGCCATGCGTACGACGACCTTGACCGTTACACGCCACGGACGACGCTGGAGAAAAACATGATTGCATATCTGAAAGCCGGAAAGCCGCTCGGCGGTGGGCGCGGCTACTTCCGGTATTGACAAAGGAGGCGGAAGAATGCGCGTTAATAGTAAGTTTCGGGCGTTTTTGCTGTTTCTTTCCCTGCTTGCATTGCAGATCGTTTATGAGTTCGGATGTAAAAGGTATCTGTTTGCGCAGACATTGTCTCTTAAAATTTTTGCCGGTGGGCTGATTGTCCTGCTTATGGGCGCAGCACTTGTTTTTGCTTTGTTTTTACAGGAGGGCAGCTTTGGAAAAAGATTTCTTCGCGCACTTTTGGGCAATGCCGTAATGGCTGCTGCGGCGTTTCTGTCCAATTGGCTCATGCGGGTGATTACTGGGGCAAGCATATGGGTGGCCGTCTGGTTCCCGGCAGATATTTTAATCCGGTTTTTCAGCATAATAGTTGCAATACATCTGATGGTGGGAGGGAAAATGCGGCGTTTCCGCTTCTCGCCCAGGCTGCTGTGGTGGCTGGCGGTGGGCGTAGTTGTCGTTCTTCTGTTCAGGGGAACAGGAGCATTTGTATGGGATTATTACCTGGACATGCAGGCAGATTCGATAACGATGGAGTTACTGAGGATTTTTACGATCGACCCTTGGCTGGATAAGGAGAACTATTTTTTGATGGTATACTGGCCGGCGGTTGCAGCGGCGGTATTTGCCTCATCGGAAAAGAGAAGAAAAAGAGAAAGCTGTGAATAAAAAAAGCGGCGCAGACGCGCCGCCTTTTTTATATCATAAATAGATTATCTGTAGGCCCTTCCGCTTTGCATACTGCACGGTATAGTTCGTCCCGCCGCTACGACGGCGCAGATAGCAGATGCAGTACGCGCTCTGGTCAACCAGGCTCCGGTTACGCTCGTACATACACCAGGCAGTGTAAGCGTCGGAGATGTAGGTCACACCGTCTGCATTTGACAGAATATGCTGGTAGAGCTGTTTCTGATATTTGTTGTAATACTTTGCCTGCGTCCGGCAGGGCAGGATCAGCAGCAGCTTAATCCCCGGCAGGCGCTGGCGCGCCTTCAGCACGCTGATGGCAGCCAGCGTGTCGAACCCCAGTGCGCCGCCGCAGTAGAACTGCGTTATGCCCTGCCCGGCCAGCGCGTCGATCTGTGCGGCAAGCTTTTCGGCTATGGCGGCCTCCTCACGGGGAGGGAGCTGCCTGTGACCGGTAAAGCAACAGGATTTCCCTTTCAATGTTATCGCCCCCCAACGTCTTATCTTGTCCATCCCACATAGGTGAAAAACCGTTTCCGGAACGGCGCCGCCGCCTTTTTCGCCTGCTCATAGCTGTCGAACAGCGCAAAAACGGAAGGCCCGCTCCCGCTCATCAGCGCGCCAAGCGCGCCGCTGTTTAATAGATCCTGTTTAATCCGCCCGACGATGGGGTGCATGGGAACGGTTACCTCCTCCATGACATTGACCATATTTGAAGCCAGCAGGCTAACGTCCCGCTGCTTCAGCGCGCTGGTGAGCAGGACGGCGTCAGGCCGCCTTTTGAGCCCCGTACTGTCAATTTTTTTATACACGCTCGGCGTCGATACGCTAAACGGCGGCTTGACAAGTACGACGGCTGTGCGCGGCAGAGAGGGCAGCGGCGTGAGCACCTCGCCGATTCCGCGCGCAAGCATCGTCCCGCCCAAAACGCAGTAAGGCACATCCGCGCCGAGTGAAACGGCGATGGCGCAAAGCTGCTCCGGCGTGAGATTTGTCCCATACAGTTTGTTCAGCCCAATGAGTACGGCTGCGCCGTTCCCGCTTCCGCCCGCCAGCCCCGCGCCCACAGGTATCCGCTTGGCGATGTCGATAGCGGCTCCGCCGGAAATGCCGCAGGCGGAGAAGAAGGCCTGCGCCGCCTTGTAGGCAATGTTGCGCTCATCGGTCGGTAGAAAGCCGAGATTCGTTTTCAGCGTAATGCCGGACGGCATTTTTTCTATGGTAATGCTGTCGCAAAGGCCGCACTGCGCCATGATCATCTCGACTTCATGATAGCCGTCGTCACGTCTGCCTGTCACGTCCAGGCATAGATTTATTTTTGCATGCGAATTGACGATTATTTTATCCATGATGGTTTTCTCCTGTGGCCGTAAAAGCCGGAATAGTGAGCTGCTCCTTATTACGCAACAGTATACCATAAAAGCGTGCTAAGGTAAATATTGATTTTTGTAATCATTTTTGCTAAGATTAAAAAAGTAATATAAAAGTGGGGAGGGAACGACATGGAACTGAAGTATTTAGGGACGGCGGCCTCGGAGGGGATGCCGTCCCTGTTTTGTAACTGTGAGGCCTGCGCACGCGCGCGGCATGCAGGCGGCCGCAACATCCGTACACGCGCGCAGGCGATTGTGGACGGGAAGGTACTGCTCGACTTTGGGCCGGACACGTTTATGCACGTGCTTGCACACGGCGTCCCGCTGTATCGGGTGCAGACCTGCCTGGTGACGCACGCCCACTCCGACCACCTGTTCGCGCCCGACCTGACGCGGCGCACGCCCATACTGGCGACGGTTGAGGTAAACCCGCTCACAATCTATGGCAGCGCTGCGACCGGACAACAGGTTGCGGGGATTATGAAAGATACGCTTGCTGGGCGCGTGGAGTTTGCGCTTGTGGAGCCATATGCAGCATTTGAGGCGGAGGGATACCGGATTACGCCGCTTAAAGCAAACCACGCGCCGGAGCTGGAGCCGCTCAACTACCTGATCAGCAAGGACGGCGCGACGCTGTTGTACGCGCACGACACCGGCTATTGGGGGGAGGAAACGTGGCGGTTTTTCGAGAAAGGGCGCCCGCGTTTGCAGTTTGCGTCGTTTGATTGTACGATGGGCGTGCTTGACAGCAGGAAGAACCACATGGGGCTCAAAACGGCTCTTGAAGTGCGGGACAGGCTCGCGGATATTGGCTGTATCGACAGTTCGACCATTTGCTGTGTCAGCCATATTTCCCATAAAGCCAAGATGACCTATGATGAGTTTGCACCCATTGTAGAAC
>DVOF01000176.1 GCA_018713805.1 Candidatus Aphodoplasma excrementigallinarum
TCGTATTCATTCTTTTCATCACGCTGCCCCTGTGCGGGATTGTTGTACCGCTGATAGCGCCTTAGCTGCGTTTTCACTCTCGCGACAACCTCCAACGGATTAAAAGGTTTTGTAATGTAGTCGTCCGCACCGAGGGTAAGCCCCATTATTTTTTCGCCGTCCTCAACTTTTGCTGTGAGCATAATGACTGGGAAATAAAACCTTTCCCGAATCTTTTGACAAATCCGAAACCCGTCGATATCCGGCAGCATGACGTCCAGTATCGCCAAATCAGGCTCCATTTCCTCCATACATTTCAGGGCGTCAGCGCCATTGTAAAATTTATAGACGGTGTAGTTTTCGTTTTTCAGATAGACCTCAAGCAAATCGGCTATCTCTTTTTCATCATCGACGATCAAAATTCTTTCGCTCATGTCATTGCTCCTTAGTTTTTCCACCATGTCCATCCCTGCGCCTCTGCGCCAGTGTAACGATTGCATTATAGCACGTCAGGGCTGCAATTGCAACTCGGTGCAATAATAAAAAAAGAGACAAAGCCCGAAGGCTTTGCCTCCCATATTCACAGATAATTTATATAACCGTATTATTCTTCCGCAATCATAAAGCCGGTGTACGTCAGGCCAAAATAATCAAACGCCGCCGCTGCCTGATTGTCGATCAACACCTGCTGGCTGCTTACATCGCCTTCCATGCAGATCTGCGTATTGATATTGAGCACGCCGGTCGCCTCCAGCCCAGCGTCCTCCTGATATGCTATGACCGCATATTTCATTGATTCGTCAAATTCCTCGTTTCTTGCTCCTGGGTCATAGCCAAGCACCTCCAGCCGCAGCTTCGCCAGATAAATCCCTTCGCCGCTGTCGCCTTCCTGATAAGACGGCGCGTATTTCATCGTGCCTGCATTCGTCTGGTCAAAGGTCACAACGCGGTTGTTCACCGTCTCGTCCGGGATAATGCCGATATTATTGATTTTCTTGCCATTTCTGGTGATGTACTCCCCGGATGTTACCTTGCACATCCGTCCACCGTACAGCCCCAGCATAGCCTGCGTCACCGCCTTGCCGTAGGTCTGCTTCCCAATCAGCTTCGATGCACCGGAGTCCTGAAGCGCGCTGGCAAGTATCTCCGCCGCACTGGCCGTATATTCGTTTACCAGCGTAACGAGCTCATACTTCGTTTCCTTCAGCTCGGAACGGTATTCCTCCGTATGGTCGTTATATTTGGTATAGTGCGTCACGATCGTACCTTCCGGCACAAAATACTTCGCCACATTTACCGCCGTGTCGACATAGCCACCCGGGTTGTTGCGCAGATCGAGGATGATCTTTGTAATACCGAGGGAGTCAAAATATGCAAGCGCCTGCTCTACCTCGCTATCCGTCGCACTTGAAAAAGAAACTATGTACAGATATCCAACGTCCTCTCCAACCAGTCCATAATCTACTGTACTGTTGGTCAATTCGCCGCGTGTAACGGCAATTTCGATTTCCTCATTGCCGCGCAGGAGCGTCAGGACAACATCTGTCCCGATTTCTCCCCTTACCTTATTGCCCACGTATTCCGTCCCCTTGCCGACCATGCTTTCCCCGTCGACTTTGACAATTTTATCGCCGACCTGCACGCCTGCCTCAAGGGCCGTAGAACCATCCAGAACATTTGCCACCTCGACATACTGGGGGCCTTTTGTCATCTGTATGCCGATGCCGCCCGTCACATTCTCGAGCGACTGCATCATAACCTCATATTCCTCCGGCGTATAAAACTCGCTGTAGGGGTCAAGGCTGTTGAACAGCGCCCGCAAAAACGTGTCAAGCGCCTCCGGATTATTGTTGAGCAGATTGGTCAGCGTCCTTGTCAAAAGCTGGTCCTTTGCAATGTCGAACTGATAGAGCTGCACCAAATCCGACGCTACCATATTAAAGAATTCCGCCTCAGCCGATTCCGGTATATATTTGAGGTTGTCCTCCGCCAGCACCGGCACCGTAAACACAACCGTCAGCGCAAGCAGCGCCGCCACAAACCGCTTCATCATTTTTTTCATCCGTAGCACCTCGTTTCCTATCCCGTGTCTTGCTTACAGTATATTACATGCGCTCCGGCGCGCTGATCGACAGCATGGAGAGCACGTTCTCCAGTACAATGCGGACGCTGTCGACAAGCTTGAGCCGCGCGTCCATCAACGCTTTATTCTCCTGCCGCACCTGACAATGGTTATAAAACGTATGGAACAGCGCCGCAAGGTCGATGCAGTAGCGCGTCATGCGGCTCGGCTCATAGGTGAGCGCCGCCGTTTTGATTTCCTCCGGCAGGTCGCACAGCTTTTTCAAAAGCTCTTTTTCATGCTCATCGCGAAGCAGCGATAAATCAAGTTCGCCCGCCGGCTTCACGCTCACGCCTTCCTCGCGCAGCAGCGTAAGGATGCTGCACATGCGCGCGTGCGCATACTGGACATAGTAGACCGGGTTCTCGCTCGATTCCGCAACAGCCAGATCAAGGTCAAACACCATATGGCTGTCCGCCTGCCGCATGTTGAAGAAAAACCGCGCCGCATCCACGCTCGTATCCTCCAGCAGGTCGGAAAGCGTCACCGCTTTGCCCGTCCGCTTCGACATCCGCACAATTTCGCCGTCCTGCATCAGGCGCACAAGCTGCATGATGATCACGTCAAGCTTATCCGGGTCGATCCCAATCGCTTTGAGCGCATTTTTCATCCGCGCAACATGGCCGTAATGGTCTGCGCCCCAGATATCGATCGCCTTATCAAATCCGCGTACCTGAATCTTGTTGCGGTGGTATGCCACATCCGCGGCAAAGTAGGTCGGGATCCCGTTTGCCCGGACGAGGACATTGTCCTTCTCCTCGCCGAAATCCGTCGACTTGAACCACAGCGCCCCATCCTGCTCATACGTATGCCCGCTCTTTTTAAACAATTCGATCGTTTCCGCAACTGCGCCGGAATTGTGCAGCTCGCTTTCGCGGAACCACACGTCATAGTGGATCCGATATGTTTCCAGGTCGCGTTTCAGCGCGGCAATGTTCTTTTCCAGCGCATAATCGACGAGCGCATCCTTCCGTTCCTGCTCGGGCGCGTTTACATACTTGTCGCCGTGAATCTTTGCAAAGGCCTGCGCATGCTCGGTAATGTCGCTGCCCTGATAGCCGTCCTCCGGGAACGCAACCGCGTCCTCGCCCAGATAGATCTGCAAATAGCGCGCATTGAGCGAGTTTGCAAACTTTTCAATCTGGTTGCCCGCGTCGTTGATATAAAACTCACGCGTCACGTCGTAGCCCGCCCAGCTCAGCACTTCCGCGAGGCAGTCGCCCAGCGCGCCGCCGCGCGCGTTGCCCATGTGCATCGGCCCCGTCGGGTTGGCGGAAACATATTCGACCATATACTTCTTGCCCTTGCCGAGGTCTGACCTTCCATAGTCCTTCCCCTGCGCTTCGATCGCGCCGATAACCGGATACAGCCACGCGTCGTTTAGATAAAAATTGATAAACCCGGTGCCCGCGACCTCGCATTTTTCGATTGTACCGCCCGTTTCCATATGCTTCACAATTGCCTCCGCAATCACGCGAGGCGGCTTACGGAGCTGTTTTGCCAGCGTCATCGCCAAATTGGTCGAATAGTCGCCATGCGCCTTCTCGCGCGGCTCCTCCAAATTCACCACAAGGCCGTCGGCCGCGTCGAGCTCTCCGGCGGCAACCGCCGCATCAAACGCACTTTTCGTCTTTTCGACCAGTTCCTCCCGCAGGTTCTCAATGATTGTTTTCGCCATTTTACTTCTCCTTTATGCTTATGTTTAAGTGGTTGTCCGACTTTACAGCGCCCATGTCAAGGCGGTACCGCATATCAATCTGGCCGCCTACCGGCGTTAACGCCACATCTATCTGCGTCGCATGCGTTTCCATTGTGATACTGCCAAAGTCAAACTCATAAACGCAGGAATGGGTCCGCCCGACCTCGTAACACATATTCGTGTCGAGCGCGCCGCTTCGTTTGACCCATACCCGGCCGTCCTCTTCTACCTTTACTGTTGTGATACAGCCGCGCATTTCGCTGAGGCCGGATTCCTCATACATGATATAATATTTCCCGTTCCGGTAGGCGTAGCGCGCGTCCGCAATCACGTCCATCTGTGTCACTTCTCCGTCCGTGTCAACGCTCGAGCGGACGCGGACTGTCGCATTCGTATTTTTCAATGTCAACCAAATTCACCATCTCTCCGATTTCACGCTGCAAAAACATACTCCCCAAATGAGAAAAGTTTTCGACGCTGTCGCTCACAAAATAGCTGTAATGTCCCTTCTTTCCGGGTTCAGCGCGCATATCCTGCTCTGTCAAATACCGTTTTACGTATTTTGCCGTTTCCTCGCCTACGTTAACCAGCGTCACCTGCGGCCCCATGATACGGCCGACAACCCGGTTTAAAAGCGGGTAATGGGTACACCCCATAATCAGCGTGTCGATGTCCGCCTCCTTAAGCGGCTCCAAATACTCGCGTGCGACAAGCTCGGCCACCTGCGTGTCGAAATGCCCATTCTCCACAAGCGGCACAAACAGCGGGCACGCCTTCCCATATGTCTGCGCCTGCGGCGCCGCCGCATGAATGGCCCGTTCAAACGCACCGCTTTTTATCGTAGCCGGCGTGGCAACCACGCCGATTTTGTTGTTCTTCGTCTGCCGCACCGCGCTTGTGACGGCTTCCGACAATACACCTACCATCGGCAAATCAACCCTGTCCTGGAGCACAGGGAGCGCGACCGTACTCGCCGTTCCGCACG
The DNA here is from genome assembly GCA_018713805.1 of Candidatus Aphodoplasma excrementigallinarum. Taxonomy (GTDB): domain Bacteria; phylum Bacillota; class Clostridia; order UBA1381; family UMGS1253; genus Aphodoplasma; species Aphodoplasma excrementigallinarum. The sequence goes on from DVOF01000176.1 coordinate 4,786, forward strand.
CAACGACGATCATCTTGATCTGAAACGTCTTTAAAAAGTTGATGTCCTGTATGGTATATTTTATAATCGTATCTTTTGAGCGCGTCCCATACGGCACGCGCCCCGTGTCGCCAAAATAAATGATATCTTCCTCCGGCAGAAGGTCCATAAGCTGCTTTACCGCAGTAAGCCCGCCTAGGCCGGAGTCAAATACACCAATCGCCCGGTTATCCATCCTGTCCTCCAAATCCCTATTTCTGCCTTGTGTAGGCAAGCGCAATCAGCTCGTCGAGCAGCGCGCCGTACGGCAGGCCGCTCACGTTCCACAACGCCGCATACATGCTGATTGACGTAAAGCCCGGCAGCGTGTTGATTTCATTGATCACGACCGCGCCGTCACGCTGGCGCACAAAAAAGTCCACGCGCGACAGCCCCGCGCCGTCGATCGCGCAAAATGCAGTACGCGCACATTCCCGGATCCGGTCCGACACCGCAGCATCGAGCTTTGCCGGGATGACCAGCTCCGCCGTGTCGGTCTTATATTTTTCCTCATAATCGTAAAACCCGGCCGCCGAAACGATCTCACCCACAGCAGAGGCGCGCACACTACCGTTTTCCGACGCGTTACCAAGTACGGAGCATTCTACCTCGCGCCCAGCAACGGCCTCCTCTACGACGATCTGCCGGTCATTTTCCGCCGCAAGGCGCAGGCCGTCAAGAACCTCCTGCCGGTTCCCTGCCCTCGTGATGCCGACTGAGCTTCCGGCGTTGGCAGGCTTGATAAAGCAAGGGTAACCGAGTTCTTTTTCAATCTGCTCCGCCATCTCGTCGATATGCGCAAAATCCTTAGTATAAAACGGCAGCCACTTCGCCTGTGTAAGGCCGGCCTTCTCAAACACATATTTCATATAAATTTTGTTCATGCCGACGCTCGACGCCAGTACGCCGCACCCCACATACGGGAGGCCGCTCAGCTCAAATAAGCCCTGCAC
>DVOF01000177.1 GCA_018713805.1 Candidatus Aphodoplasma excrementigallinarum
AATTCCGAATAATTTATATGCCTAAAAAGCAGTTGCCCGGGCCGCCTTATAAATGAGGCGGCTTTTTTACATAAATTTTGCAGGAAGGCATACTTTTTCTTGCAAAATGGTGCAAAATGTATTATGATAATAGAAGAATGAAGAGTATGGCTTGATTGAGGAGAGTACAATGGAACAGCATGATAATTTATTGAACCGAATCCGGGAACGGATGGATACCTTTAGCAAAGGGCAGCGCCGCATTGCGGAGTTTATCCTGTCGCAGTATGACAAAGCGGCGTATATCACCGCTGCAAAGCTCGGCGCGACAGTCGGCGTGAGCGAGTCGACTGTCGTGCGGTTTGCCAGCGAGTTGGGCTATGACGGGTATCCGGGGATGCAGAGAGAGCTTCGTGCTATGATCCGGACGCGGCTGACTGCGGCGCAGCGCGTCGGCGTAGCGTCGGACCGGATTGCAAAAGGGGATATTTTGCAGAGCGTGCTGGAGGCCGACATGGAGAACCTGCGCGCATCGCTGGCAGAGATTGATAAAGACGAGTTTGAACAGATTGCGGAGGCGGTCGTCAATGCAAAAACGGTCTATATCATTGGCGTACGAAGCTCTGCCTCGCTTGCAATGTTTTTGAGTTTTTATTTGAATTTGATTTGTGGCAATGTCCGCCACGTGCAGACGTCGACGGCGAGCGAGCTGTTCGAGCAGATTTTCCGGATCGGCGAGGGGGATGTGCTGATTGGGATCAGCTTCCCGCGATACTCAAAGCGGACGCTCAAGGCGATTCATTATGCCAAGAGCCGGAATGCGACCGTAATCAGCATTACTGACAGCAAAGCGTCGCCCATTGCGCAGGCGGCGGATATGCCGCTGATTGCGCGCAGCGATATGGCCTCGTTTGTCGACTCGCTCGTTGCGCCGCTGAGTGTGATTAACGCGCTCATTGTTGCAATCAGCATGAAAAAGCAGAGCGAGGTTGTAGCGACGTTTGAAAAGCTCGAAAAGATATGGGACGAGTATCAGGTCTATGAAAAATTTGACACGGAAGGGAACTGACGGCGCAGCCTGCGCCCGATAGGATGGATAATATGGAGAAACAAAAGGAAGGGCGCGTCGCCGTAATCGGCGGCGGGGCAGCGGGGCTGCTTGCGGCGGGACGGCTTGCCCAGCGGGGCAGGCGCGTCGCTTTGATTGAGAAGAACCCCATGCTGGGTAAAAAGCTGCGGATTACGGGCAAGGGCAGGTGCAACGTCACGAATATTTGCGATGTAGAGGATATGCTGCGCCAAGTGCCAGGCAATGCGCGCTTTTTGTACAGCGCGTTTTATTCCTTTACAAATGATGACCTGATCGCGCTGCTGCGTGAGTATGGCGTGGAAACGAAGGTGGAGCGCGGCGGGCGTGTGTTTCCTGTATCGGATAAGGCGAAGGATGTCGTCGAGGGGCTGAAACGCTTTGCCCTGCAAAGCCCGCATGTCCGCGTTATGAAAAGGGAAGTTAAGGAACTGATATTGCGCGATGGCGCAGTGCGCGGCGTCCGGTTTGGGGATGGTTCTACGCTGGCATGCAGCAGTGTGGTCGTTGCCACGGGCGGGCTGTCATACCCGCTCACCGGCTCGACGGGCGACGGATATAAATTTGCGCGGCAGGCTGGGCACAGCATTGTACCGTGCCGTCCCTCGCTCGTTCCGCTTGTGACGCGCCAGCGGTGGGTCGGCGAACTGATGGGGCTTGGGCTGAAAAATATTGCCCTGACCGTGACGGATGAGCGGGATAAGCATGTGTATGAGGATTTTGGCGAGCTGCTGTTCACCCATTTTGGGGTAAGCGGGCCGGTCGTCCTCTCCGCCAGCGCGCATATGCGCGACATGGAGCGGAAGCAGTACCGGCTGCACATTGACTTAAAACCCGCCCTCTCTGCGCAGCAGCTTGACGAGCGCATCCGGCGCGACTTTGCGCAGAATACGAATAAGCATTTGGTCAATGCGCTTGACGCGCTTTTGCCAAAGGCGCTGATTCCGGTGGCGGTCCGTCTGTCCGGTGTCCCGGCGCATAAAGTTGTAAACCAGCTTTCCCGTGAGGAGCGGCTGCGCCTGGGCGAAACGCTGAAGGATATCCGGCTCGATGTGGCGGGCTTCCGCCCGATCGAAGAAGCGATCATAACCTCCGGCGGGGTCAACGTCAAAGAAATCAACCCCTCTACCATGGAGTCGAAGCTCGTAAATGGGCTGTTTTTCGCCGGGGAGGTGCTCGACGTGGACGCTTACACGGGCGGTTTTAATTTGCAGATTGCGTTTTCGACCGGCTGGCTCGCCGGCGACCATGCGTAAGGAAGCACACGCATGTTACCCCATCCTTTCTCATATAATGGGATAGGGAAGGGGGCGGTGTGTATGAAAATTGGGACAAAGGTGTATATCCTGCTTGGGGCGGTTGTCCTGTGCTATGGGATTTATCTGTTTATGGGGGTAAACGACGCGGTTGTCGTAACGGACAGCACGGCTATCCTCGAAAATGAGGTCGCCAATTCGGTGCGTTACGGACAGCTGTACTTGCATTTTGAAGGCGTGAGCGAGGACAATGCGCCGAGCCTGCTCATTAACGGCGAGAGCGTCGGCGTAGTCACAGAGCCGGAGAAAACGCTCGATATTTTTAACCAGTGTGTTGTGGAGCTCGACACGCGCGGCCTTGAAACGCCGGTGATGCTGACGGTTACCGGGAAGGGCGCAAATGTGGCGACTGAGTGTGTCGGGCGGCTCATAACTGGCAGCGGCGACATTGCCAACGTCGGGACCTTCCTTGTGGAAGATCAGTAACAAAACCGGAATACAAACGAAAAGGAGAGAACCAATGAGCGAATATGATTACGGGAGCAAGGACATTGCGCGCGCGGCGATCAAAATGGCCATATCGGATGGGCGCGAGGCGGAAAAGAAACTTCAGGACGGGTACCGGAAGCTGGGCATCTACACGGCTGCGGCGGACTATGGCGGCGACTTTTTAAATTCGGTGACAAAAATTGTCGAGCGCGCCGTCGTGTCGGCAAAACGGGAAGGCGTGATCGGCGACTCGCACCTGGAGCAGGGAGCGGTTGCCGGCGCGGCGCACGAGGCGCTGTCGCAGATTGCCAGTAAGGCCATTGGATTGAGCGTCGGCGGGAAAATCGGGATTGCGCGCCACCGCGACCATATCAGCGTTGCGGTGTTCTTTGCGGTCGGCCTTTTGAATCTTGATGAAGTCGCAATGGGGATGGGGCACCGGGCCGTATGACTTTTTTGCGGAAAGAAAGGGATTCGACGGTAAAATGTCGAATATTTTGTAGTGGACTTTTATATTTGCAATTTAAGGGGAGTTGGGCACGAATGAAAACGGTCAGCGTTGCGATTGACGGGCCGTCCGGCGCGGGAAAGAGTACGATCGCCAAAACTGTGGCAAAACGGCTGGGTTTTACCTACATCGACACAGGGGCGATGTACCGCACGGTGGCGCTCTATGCGCTGGAAAACGGGATCGATACAAAGAATGCGGACGGCGCGCTGGAGCAGGCGCTGGCGGAGATTGGCATTGACATTTCCTACGAGGATGGGAGCCAGCATATCTTCCTGAACGGCAGGGATGTGTCGGAGCAAATCCGCACGCCGCAGGTCAGCATGGGTGCGTCGGACGTGGCGGCTGTACCGGCGGTACGGCTGAAGTTAGTGGAATTGCAGCGCGCGCTGGCGAATAGGCAAAACGTGATTATGGACGGCCGCGATATTGGGACGTATGTCCTGCCGGACGCCGATATCAAGATTTTTTTGACCGCAGATGTGGAGGACAGGGCAAGGCGGCGGTACGAGGAGCTGGTTCAAAAGGGGAACAGCGTCCGCTTTGCGGATGTGCTCGAGGATATGAAACAGCGCGACAAAAACGATTCGGCGCGCGCGTTTGCGCCGCTGTGCCGGGCGGAGGATGCGGAACTGATCGATACAACGGGCGCGAGCTTGGACGAATCGGTTGGAAGAATCCTGTCCTTTATCCAAATGCGGCTATCAATGCTGGGGTAAGAGGGGTATCCTATGTTTTATTCTGTCATCAAAGTAATTGCTATGATCGTCTTTGCACCGTTTCTGCCGCGTAAGGTCATCGGGAAGGAAAATGTCCCGGCGGAGGGCGGATTTGTTCTTGCGATGAACCACCGGAGCAATCTGGATGTCATTGTGGGCGGGCTTTCCTGCCCGCGGCAGCTGCATTTTATGGCGAAGAAGGAACTGTTTGAAAACCGGCTGCTCGGCTGGCTGTGCAGGAAACTGAACGCGTTCCCGCTCGACCGGAAGGGGAATGATTTGAAGGCGATCAAGACAGCGCTGTCGCTGCTGAAGTCCGGCAAAGTGCTCGGTATTTTCCCTGAGGGGACGCGGGTGCGCCGCGGCGAGGACGTAGCCGCAAAGGCGGGCGTATCCATGCTGGCCCTGCGTGCGCGTGTCCCGGTCGTACCGGCTGTGATCGTAGGGGAATATAAGCTGTTCCACCGGGTTTATGTGATATTTGGAAAGCCGGTTTCTCTAAAGCAATACTATGACGCCAAGCTGTCGAACGAGCAGTTGCAGCAGATTAGTGAAGAAATTCTGGAAGAAATTAAAAAAATGGACGCAGATACGAAAAAAAGGCTTGCAAAAGGTGAAAAATTGCGATAGAATATATACTGTTATTATGCAGTCTGAAAGGACAAGTTCTCTGTGGGGCAGAAAATTGAGATTGCGAAGAGCGCGGGGTTCTGTTTTGGAGTCAAAAAGGCAGTCGGCCGCGTGTATGAACTGGTAAAAGTGGGGGAAAAGATCGCCGTTTTGGGTGAGCTGATTCACAACCGCACGGTGACGGACGATCTGGAGCGGAAGGGCGTTGTAACCACTGTCTCTTATACACATCTCCGAGCCCACGAGACT
>DVOF01000178.1 GCA_018713805.1 Candidatus Aphodoplasma excrementigallinarum
CAACTACATTGACCGCTATAACCAGCCGGACTTTGAGGCGATGTGTGACAAATACCGCGAGGGGCTGAGCGCAGACTATTTTGTAACGAGCACAAACGCAATCACGAAAAACGGCGAGCTGGTCAACATCGACTGTACAGGCAACCGTGTTGCGGCGATGGCGTTCGGGCCGAAAAACGTCATTGTGATTGCCGGGACGAACAAGGTTGTGCGCGACATCAACGCCGGTATCGTCCGTGCCAAGGAGGTTGCGCCGCTCAATGCAAAGCGCATAGGCCACCCGACCCCGTGCACCGAGGACGGCAAATGCCACGACTGTGTCTGTCAGCAGCGGATATGCAATATCACGAGCATTATCCACAACTGCTACAAGTGGCCGGGCAGGATTACAGTAATCCTGGTTCCGGAAAACCTAGGATATTAAAGCGATGATATTTTAGAAGATATGGGAAGATTTGAAAAATGAGTGATATGTGAGGGAGACTTATGCAGTTTGAATGGGTTATATCGCTGCTGGCGGGGCTTGCGTTCTTCATGTATGGCATGAAGATCATGGGAGATGGGCTTGAGAAGTTTGCCGGCGACCGGCTCAGCAAAATTATTGACAGCTTTACAAGCAACAAGATCAAGGGCGTGCTGATTGGTACGGCGGTGACGGCGATTATTCAGAGTTCGTCTGCAACCACTGTTATGGTGATCGGATTCATCAACGCCGGGATCATGAAGCTTAGCCAGGCGGTCGGCGTTATCATGGGTGCCAACATTGGTACGACGGTTACGGCTTTTCTCATCAGTATGGAGGATATCAATTCTTCCGCCACGGTGTATCTGGAGCTGTTAAAACCGTCTTTCTGGGCGCCTATTTTGGCGGCGGTCGGCGTGTTCTTTATTCTGTTTATCGGCAAAAAAAAGTATCAGAACCTCGGCATGATTCTTGCCGGATTTGGTTTTTTGTTTGTCGGGCTCGGCATGATGGAGTCGTCAATGTCCTTTGTCCAGGACAACGAGGAATTCCAGCAAATGATGTTGTCGTTTAGCAACCCGATACTCGGCGTGCTCGTCGGCGCGGGCGTGACGGCGATTATCCAGAGTTCGTCCGCCTCTGTCGGCATTTTGCAGACGCTGGCCTCGACGATGTATCTGCCGTTTTCCTCGGTTGTGCCGGTTATACTGGGGCAGAACATCGGTACTTGTATCACGGCGATCCTGTCGAGTATCGGTGCGAATAAAAACGCAAAGCGGGCTGCTGTAATCCACCTTCTGTTCAATATCATTGGGACAGTCATATGTTTGATCCTGTTTTATGCGTTCCCGGTTGCGAATTATTTGCCGTTCTGGAACGAGCAGACGACCCGGTTCAACATCGCTGTGTTCCACTTAACCTTTAACATTTTCAATACGTTGATCCTGCTGCCGTTCTCCAACTTCCTTGTAAAGTGCGCGCACATTATTGTACCGGGCAAGGATGTACAGACAGGATATAATGCGCTTGACGAGCGTCTGCTTGCAACGCCGGCGCTTGCGGTCGGCCAGGCGGTCAAGCAGGTCGTTGGCATGGCGCATTTGGCGCAGGAAAGCGTTGGGATATCACTGGATATGCTGGAAAAGCAGAATGCGTCAAAAATGGGCGACGTCGACGAAAATGAGCTTGCCATTGATGAAATGGAAGCCAATACGACGCAGTATCTGGTCAAAATTGCGGACGAACCGCTCACAGACGAAGAGAACGAAAGCGTGTCCATGATGTTCCACATTATAACGGATCTGGAACGTATCGGCGACCATGCCTATAATATTGCTGAAGGTGTACAGTCTGCGGCCAAAGAGGACGTTGAAACGTCGAAGAAGGCGCTTTCTGAGCTGGGTACCATGGCGCAGGCAACGCGGGAGATTGTCGGCCTGGCGGTGCAGGCTTATGAGTTCCGCGACCTCGACGCGGCGAAACGGATACAGCCGTGTGAGGACGTTATCGACCTGATGAAGGAAACGTACAAAATGCGCCATGTCAACCGTCTGACAAAGCAGAAGTGCAATTTCAAGTCGGGCGTGCTGTTTTTGGACGTAATCAATAACCTTGAGCGTATCGCGGACCATTGCTCAAATATTGGCATTGCGGTTGAGCAGCTTGTGAATCCGCAGGAAGTCGGCTATGACCAGCATTTGTATATGAAGGATTTGCATATCAACAAGACAGAAGAGTATAAGCAGATTTACCAGGAATATCTTGAAAAGTACAATATCACCAAAAAGCAGAAAGAAAAAGAGAAGGAAGACTGATTGCTTTGGCAAGGCCGCCTGTGCATGGGTACGGGCGGCCTTGCTTAGTCTGCCCGGCAGGCGGAAGGGGGCGGCGCGATGCGCGTTTACAGAGAGGCGGATTTTTTGGACCCGCGGGAGAATATCAGCATTCAAAAATGCCATGCGTTTACGGATGAGCCGCCGCACACGCATGAGTTTGTGGAGATGGTATATATCTGTGACGGCAGCGCGACGCAGTATATCGGGGAGAATGCCTACGAGGTCGGGCGCGGCGACCTGCTGTTTATCGACGTGGGGCAGCCGCACGCGTTTTGCCATATCCGCAGTCTTTCGTATCTGAATATTTTGCTCAAGCCGTCCTTTATCAGCGAAAAACTGATGGATGCAGATACGATCTTTGACGTATTTACGCTGTCCGCTTTCAGCGATTACGAAGGCTCGGTGGAAAGCCCGGCGCGGCGCGTTTCCTTCCGCGGGGCGGAGCTTTTGGAGGTGCAGGCGCTTTTGGAGCAGATGCTCGGCGAGTTTGAGAAAAAGAAGACGGGGTACCGGTCTGTTTTGCAGGGCGGGCTTCAGATTTTGTTTGCAAAAACGCTGCGCGCCATGTGCCGGGAGCCGGTCGGCGGCGTCGAGCTTCCATTTTCCGCGCTGATGGCGTATATTGAGGACAACCTGTCGCAAAAGCTGACGCCCAGCGATCTTGCAGCGCGGTGCTTTTACTCGCCTTCATACTTTTGCCGCGTGTTCAAGGCCTGCTACGGCCTGCCTCCGTCCAGCTATATCCGGAAAAAGCGGATTGAGAAAGCGGCGCAGTATCTGTGTGAGACGGACTACAGTGTGGAAAAGGTGATTGAACTGGTGGGCTATCCGGACCGGAAGCTGTTTTTTAAGCATTTTAAAGAACAGACCGGCAAAACGCCGAAGGCTTTCCGCACGGAAGCGCAAAAATGACCACAGCGCCGGCAAAAACAACTACTGTATTTTGCTTAAATCTCCTGTATACTGATATCAGTAAGGCCGATATCACAGATACAGGAGGTTTTTTTATGCAGCTTTCGTTTGAGACGCTGGCAGACAAAATCCGCGGCTGCTGGCAGGGAAAAAACATAGGCGGGATACTCGGTGCGCCGTTTGAGGGGTACCGGCAGATTAATGATGTGAAATTTTATACGCAGGACTTGGAAAAGGGCTTGCCGCCGAACGACGACCTCGATTTGCAGCTTGTATGGCTCAATGCGGTCGAAAAGTTTGGCCGTGGGGTTAATGCTTCCATATTAGGCGACTACTGGCTGACGTTCATTATCCCGGACTGGGTCGAATATGGCAGCGGAAAGGCGAACATGCGCGCCGGCCTGCTCCCGCCGCTTTCGGGCCATGTAGAAAATTCTTATAAGGATAGCTGCGGCTGCTACATCCGCTCGGAGATCTGGGCATGCCTGTGCGCGGGCCATCCGGAGCTTGCGGCGCGCTACGCATATGAAGACGCGATCGTCGACCATGCGAGCGAGGGTATGTATGCGGAGATTTTCTGCGCGGCAATCCAGGCGGCGGCATTTGTGGAAAGCGATAAATGGAAGCTGATCGAGATCGGCTTATCCTACATCCCGGCGGGCTGCGCCGTACGTAAGGCGGTTGATACGGTCATTGCGGCCTATGAGGCGGGCAAGCCCTTTACGGACGCACGCGACGCGGTTCTGCGCGCGACGCCGGGCAATTTTGGAATCCAGCATACGCCTCTGCGCGATATCAAAGACGACTACGAGTATGGTACGCCGGGCTTTGACGCACCGAGCAATATCGGCATTATGGTAATTGGCTGGCTCTACGGGGAGGACGACTTTGGAAAGAGCCTCTGCACAGCGGTCAACTGCGGCGAGGATACCGACTGCACCGCGGCGACGCTCGGCGCAATTTTTGGGATTATCCACGGCGAGAGCGGCCTTCCGGCAGAGTGGATTGACCCAATCGGCGGAAAGATTATCTCGGCATGCGTACACCCGTTCAATGGGCTTGAGATCCCGACCAATGTGGAAGAATTGTCCGACCGCGTGCTGCGGCTGATCCCGAGTTTTCTGGGACGCAAAGCATGCGATATCCTTTGCGATGGGCGCGGGTTCGTGCTCGAAACAGAGGAGGAACTCCCTTACCAGGGCAAGGACCTCTACCATCCGTTGACCAACGGCTTGGGCCACCCGAAGGAACTGAGCATTGAAGAGCTTTTGGCGCAGTCGCCCTATGGCGTGCGGTTTGACTTTACGACGTTTTATGCTGTTTTGGACTATATGGATGAGCCGTATATTAAGCTGAATGAGCCGCGCAAGCTCCGTCTGACTCTGCGCGACAGCGGGCTGACAGGCCAGCAGCAGTGGGCAAACATTACGATTTATACACCAGACGGCGTCCAGATTTTGCAGGGGAAGCACTTCTCCATGCCGCTGCAAAACACATATCAGTATAAGGCGGCGCTGGAGTTTGACGTGCTGGCAGAGCAGTTTCACAATAGCAAGGTCGACATTTTGATCGACGTTGCGATTTCCGGACGGCATACGTTCGGCGTGGTGAAGGCCTCGCTGTATCCGGCCGGGTGATTGGAATCAAAACAGGAAAGCTCCTGCCTCTGGCAGGAGCTTTTATTTTTGGTTATGTTTCCTTTCCCACAGGAGCTGTTCCTTATTTGGGCGTGTATCGTCCTGTAAAAAGCCAGCCCATTGGCGGCCGGGGGATTCTGCTTCGCCCGCGCATGCGTGCAGGCAGGAAACATACTCCGCTATTCTTCTGCTCAGAGCAGGCTTGCAGGCTTTGAGACCATATTCCCGGACGAGAGCGGTCAGCTCGTAGATGGGCAGCCCGATTGCGTGCGTTTCCACATGCACCGCCGAGCAGACCTGTCCAACGGCATGGCACAGCGCAATGTCGGCCGGATTAGACAGCTCTTTTGCCATGGCGTGTACTTGCAGGATGGCCTGTTTCGCTGCCGGCATTTTGATATGGCCTGCCGCCCATTGTGTGGACAGAGCGAGAGCCGCTTCCTGACGCGTATCGGTGGGATAGCGTTCTTTTAAGATACGGGCCGGCTGCTGTGCGCACGTAAGCGCCCAAAGTGCCAGCGTTTTGTGGTTCTGTATGCGCATCAGGCGGAGCAACTCCTGCAGGCAGACGCTTTCCCGAGAAAACAGGAGATTGTTGTTCCGGTTCCATTTTTCTTTTACGTCTTGTATATCCACGCCTTTCCCTCCTTACGCTTGTGACAACTACTGTATCATACCGCACGGGTATATGCAAGAAATATCGAAATATTTTCTTGTATTATTGACATATGTCATTAATCGGCGTATAATAAAAAACAATGGCGGAAAGGGAGGGAGAACCATGCCAAGACCGATCAAATGCAGGAAAGTGTGCGGTTTGCCGGCGATGGCATGCTTCTGCCCGGAGTCTGTCCAGACGGATGGGTTGGAAACAGTCGTGATGACGGTGGACGAATATGAAACCGTCCGGCTGATCGACCTGGAAGGTTACACCCAGCAGGCCTGTGCCAGCCAGATGCAGGTTGCGCGTACGACGGTGCAGAAGATTTACGACTCTGCGCGCAGAAAGCTTGCCGACAGCATTGTGAACGGGAAGCGGCTGCAAATCTGTGGCGGCGATTACCGGGTGTGCGGCGGCTGCGCGCAGCATGGGGCCGAAGCGGAAGCGTGCGGGCGATGCGGCACAGCTTGCGGACAAAATATAAAAA
>DVOF01000179.1 GCA_018713805.1 Candidatus Aphodoplasma excrementigallinarum
TATGGCCAGCGCGGCCTTATCGTTGCGCCGCCGAAGGCGGGTAAGACGACGCTCTTGAAAAATATTGCGCAAAGTATTTCAAAAAACCATCCGGACGTAAAGCTGATCGTCCTGCTCATTGACGAGCGCCCGGAGGAGGTCACTGATATGAAGCGCTCCATCGACGGCGAGGTCATTTATTCGACGTTTGACGAAGCGCCGGAGCACCACTGCAAGATTGCCGAGCTGGTGCTGGAGCGGGCGAAGCGTCTGGTCGAGCATAAAAAGGATGTTGTAATCCTGCTCGACTCGATCACAAGGCTGGCGCGCGCCTACAACCTGACGATTCCGCCGACAGGGCGGACGCTGTCGGGCGGGCTCGACCCGGGCGCTCTGCATAAGCCGAAGCGGTTTCTCGGCGCGGCGCGCAACATCGAGGAGGGCGGCAGCCTGACGATTCTGGCGACTGCGCTGACCGAGACGGGGAGCCGCATGGACGAAGTGATTTTTGAAGAGTTTAAAGGCACGGGCAATATGGAGGTACGCCTTGACCGGCAGTTGCAGGAAAAACGCGTGTTCCCGGCAATTGACATTGCAAAGTCCGGTACACGGCGGGAGGAAGCCCTGCTGAGCCGGGATGAACTGGCGGCAGTCTGGGCGGTGCGTAAGGCATTGTCGAGCCGCAATACGGTCGATGTGACGGAAGAAATCTTAAACAAGCTGACGCGGACGCGGACGAATGCGGACTTTGTGCAGCGGATTCTCGACACCATGGGGCGGTAGTGCCTCCTGTAAGGGAGAATGGGAATGGAACAGGAAAGAGAAATCTATTTGGATAACAGCGCGACGACAAAGAGTGCGCCGGAGGTAAATGCGGCAATACTCGACGCGCTCGAGCATTGTTATGGGAACCCGTCGTCGCTGCACCGGCTCGGCATGCAGGCGGAGAAAGCGTTTGGTGCGGCAAAACGTACAGTTGCCGGCCTGCTCGGCGTTACGGAGGGAGAGGTTTATATCACCTCCGGCGGGACGGAGAGCAGCAACCTCGCTATTCTGGGCGCGGCGGAGGCGAATAAGCGGCGCGGAAGCCACATCATCTGTACCGGCGTGGAGCACCCTGCGGTGTATGAGACGGTAAAGAGCCTGGCGTCGCGCGGGTTTGAGACCGAATTCCTTGGCGTGGATGCGAATGGGCGCATCTCGTTAGAGGAGTTTGAAGCGCTTTTGCGGCCGGACACGATCCTGGCCTGCGTGATGCACGTCAACAATGAAACCGGCGCAATCATGCCAGTCGAGGCGCTCAAGCCGGTTATGCAGAAAAAGTCGCCGCATGCGCTCCTGTTCGTCGACGCGGTGCAGTCGTTTGGCAAAATCGCGGTAAAGCCCGCCAAGTGGGGCGTTGACCTGCTCTCTGCAAGCGCGCACAAAATCCACGGCCCGAAGGGCGTGGGCGCGCTGTACGTGAAAAAGGGCACGCGTATCGTACCGGTACAGTTCGGCGGCCATCAGCAGGGCGGCCTGCGTTCCGGGACGGAGAATGTGCCCGGCGCTGCGGGGTTCGGCGCTGCGGCGGCGCTCGCACAGCAGCAGATGGAGGCGCGTTATGCGCATGTGCGGGAGCTGAATCATCGCCTGCGCGTAGGAATCGAAAGCAACATTGACAACGTCGTATTTAACAGCGGCGATAAGGACGGCGAAAGTCTGCCGTATATTCTAAACGTATCGTTTTTGGGCATAAAGGCAGAGATCCTGCTCCATGCGCTCGAAAGCAAGGGCATCTATGTTTCGACAGGGTCGGCATGTTCTTCCAACGCGCCCGCCCCGAGCCGGACGCTCCTTGCGATGGGGAAAAGCAAAAAAGAGGTTGAGGGCGCGGTGCGCTTCAGCTTCTCGGGCGACAACACGGCGGAGGAAATCGACTATACTGTTGAAGCATTGGTGCGCGCTGTAGCGGAAATCCGGAAATATGTAAGGGGATAGTGTTGAAAGGAATTGGAATGGATATGAAGGAGATCGTACTTGTTAAATATGGGGAAATCATACTCAAGGGCTTAAACCGCCCGGTATTTGAACATATATTGATCAAAAACATCAAACGCGCGCTAAAGCCGCTCGGCGAAGTCAGCGTGACGCGCGCGCAGGCGGCAATCTATATTGACCCTGCGGACGGCGTGGACATGGACGAGGTATGCGCGCGATTGCAAAAGGTGTTTGGCATACTGAGCATTACGCGCGCCTGCGTGGTCGAAAAGGACATCGAAGCGATCAAACGGGCGGCGGTGGAATACTGCGCCGAGGACATTTTGGCGGGCGGGTCGTTTAAAGTCGAGGCGAAGCGCGCGGACAAGAAGTTCCCGCTCAAGTCGCCGCAGATTTGCGCCGAGGTCGGCGGCTATCTGCACGACAACATTGACGGCGCGGTTGTGGACGTGAACAACCCGGGCCATACGGTCATGGTCGAGGTACGCGACTTTGCGGCATATGTGTACTGCAAAAAGCTTGAGGGGCAGGGCGGTCTTCCGGTTGGTACCGGCGGGCGCGCGACGCTGCTTCTGTCCGGCGGGATCGACAGCCCGGTGGCGGGCTACCGTATGGCGCGGCGCGGGCTTTCCATCGACGCGGTGAACTTTTTCTCCTATCCGTACACGAGCGAGCGTGCAAAGGAAAAGGTGATTGCGCTCGCGTCGATCCTGGCGCAGTATACGGGCCGGATCCGGCTCCACATCGTGCCGTTTACGGAGATTCAGCTCGCCATCCGGGACAACTGCCCGGAGGAGCATCTGACGCTTATCATGCGGCGGTTCATGATGAAGATTGCAGAGCGCGTGGCGCGCCAGAACGGGAGCGAGGCGCTTATTACAGGCGAAAGCCTCGGCCAGGTGGCGAGCCAAACGCTGCAAGCGCTCCATGTGACGAATTCCGTGGTGGATATGCCGGTGTTCCGGCCTCTCATTGGCATGGATAAGGAGGAAATCGTGCGTACGTCGCGCCAGATCGGCGCGTTTGAGACGTCGATTTTGCCATATGAGGATTGCTGTACGGTGTTTACGCCGAAGCACCCGACCACGAAGCCGAAGCTTGAGCGCATTATTAAGTCGGAATCCGTGCTGGATATCGAAAAATTAATTGAGGAAGCAGTTAACGGCGTGGAAACCATTGTGGTGGAGCCGGAGCGGTAAGGATGGAGGGGTAGTATGATTATTCAATTCGATACGATCGAGGAATCTGTGATCCCACATTTTTATGATGGGGAAAAGGAAACCATAGCGCGTATGTACGTCGATGGGCGTAACAAAATCATGCGTGGCAGGCTGCCTGCCGGCGCGTCGATTGGCCTTCATACGCACGAGACGAGCAGTGAGATCATTTTCGTTTTGGAAGGAAGCGGGAAGGTTCTTTACGACGGCGTTTACGAAGCGTTGGGTGCCGGCGAGTGCCATTATTGCCCAAAGGGGCATTCGCACAGCCTGATCAACGACACAGAGCGCGACCTTGTATTTTTTGCGGTTGTACCGGAACAATAAAATAAAAAAATATTTTTAGGAAGTGGATGGTATGGTAGCAGAAATCATTGCAGTCGGGACGGAGCTTTTGCTCGGAGAGATTTTAAACTCGGATTCGCAGTTTTTGGCCCGCGAGCTGTCAAAGCTGGGAATCAACGTGTATTACCAGACGGTTGTCGGCGACAATGAGGAGCGGCTTACGCAGACAATCAAGACGGCGTTGTCGCGCTCGGATTTGATTATCACGTCGGGCGGGCTTGGGCCGACGCACGACGACATCACAAAGGAAACGCTTGCTGCGGCGATGGGGGTGGAGCTGAAGCTCAACGAGACGTGCCTGCACGATATGGAGGCGTATTTCGCGCGCTTAAACAGACCAATGGTGCAGGTAAACGTCAAGCAGGCCATAATGCCGGTTGGCTGCATTGTACTCAAAAACAACAACGGGACCGCGCCGGGCGGTATCATTGAAAAGGACGGCAAGATTGCCATTTTCCTCCCCGGCCCGCCGAATGAGATTGTCCCCATGTATCAGGAAAGCGTCGCGCCGTACCTTGCGGCCAAGTCGGAGGAGATACTATTTTCCAAGACGCTGCGCATCATTGGCATCGGCGAGTCGAACGTGGAGGAAAAGCTCTCGGAATTTATGCAGAATTCGACAAACCCGACCGTTGCGCCGTATGCAAAGACGGACGAGGTGACGCTGCGGATTACGGCAAAGTGTAAAAACGAAGAAGAGGCGGAACGGCTGATAGCGCCGGCGGAGGAGAAAATCCGCTCCGTGCTGGGCGATGCGGTGTACGGCGTAAACGACGACACCATCTTTGCCGCAGTGTGCCGCCTGTTAAAGGAAAAAAATATGAAGATTGCCTTCGCGGAGAGCTGCACGGGCGGCCTGCTGGCGGAGAAGCTGACGGGCGTGCCCGGCGCGTCCGAGGTGCTGGAGCAGAGCTTTGTCACATATTCCGGCGCGGCGAAGCACGACCTGCTCGGCGTAAACGAAGTCGCGCTCAGCGAGTTCGGCGCAGTCAGCGAGCCGGTTGCGTATGAGATGGCGGAGGGCGTAAGGGCGCGCTCCGGCGCGGACATCGGCGTCAGCGTGACGGGCGTGGCCGGCCCGGATAGCGACGAGAAGGGGAATCCGGTTGGGCTGGTTTACATTGGCATCGCAGGAAAGAATGGTACTACTGTGAAAAAGTTTACCTTTGCCGGCACGCGGGAGCGCATCCGTACGCGCGCGTGCGTCAACGCCTATGCGGCTGTGCGGGAATATTTGATGGCGCTGTAAGTTTTGATTGACAGCCGGGTAAAAAGAAGGTATAATAGAAACAGAACATTCGTTTGCAAAGGTGGGGTACACGCATGGCTGAAACAACAACGGAGAAGAAAAAGGCGCTTGACGCCGCGCTGACGGGGATCCGCAAGCAGTTTGGCGAAGGGTCGATCATGAAGCTGGGTGAGAGCGCAAAAACAAATATCGACGTCATTCCGACCGGGTCGCTGAGCCTGGACCTTGCGCTCGGGATTGGAGGACTGCCGCGCGGCAGGATTGTGGAGATATACGGGCCGGAGTCGTCCGGTAAAACGACGCTGACGCTCCATGTCGTGGCGGAGGCGCAGAAGTTGGGCGGCGAGGTCGCATTTATTGACGCGGAGCATGCGCTCGACCCGGAGTATGCAAGGAACCTCGGCGTAGATATCGACAATTTGCTTGTGGCGCAGCCCGACACGGGCGAGCAGGCGCTTGAAATTATGGAGGCGCTGGTGCGCAGCGGCGCAATCGACGTTGTTGTGGTCGACTCGGTGGCCGCGCTCGTGCCGCGGGCGGAGATCGATGGCGAGATGGGCGAATCGCATGTAGGCCTGCATGCGCGCCTGATGTCGCAGGCGCTCCGGAAGCTGGCGGGTATCCTCAATAAGTCAAATACGATTGCCATTTTTATCAACCAGCTCCGCGAGAAGGTGGGCGTGGTATACGGCAATCCGGAAACGACGACGGGCGGCCGCGCGCTCAAGTTTTATGCCTCGGTGCGGCTCGATATCCGCAGGGTCGAGGCGATCAAGAACGGCTCGGAGATCATTGGCAACCGCACGCGCGTCAAGGTAGTAAAAAATAAGGTGGCGCCGCCGTTTAAAGAGGCGGAATTCGACATCCTGTACGGGCAGGGGATTTCCAAAGAGGGGAACATCCTCGATGTGGCAACGTCGCTTGATATTATTCAGAAGAGCGGGTCGTGGTTCTCCTACAATGGAGAGCGGCTCGGGCAAGGGCGCGACAATGTGCGCAAGTATATGGTCGAGAACCCGGCGTTTACGGCCGACATTGAGGCGCAGATCCGCGAGAAGCTCAATCTTGCGCAGACAGAGCGGATTGACGAAGAGGATGTAACGCCGCTTGGCAAGCCGAAAAAATAAGGGCAGATAAGAAGGTAACGGATTCATGGAATACGTCATTTTGGACCTTGAATGGAACCAGCCTGTTTCTAAGGAGAGCTATCCGTACCGGAGCATTGGCGACCGGATGGCGAACGAGATCATTCAGATTGGCGCCTACAAGGTCTCAGAGGATCGGGAAATTATAGATAGCTTTTGCACCTATGTGCGGCCGAAATACTATAAAAGGCTGAACAGCGTTGTGAAGCGTCTTACGAATATTGATAAGGAGGCGGTGCTGGCCGGACGGGAGTTCCCGGAGGCGGCAGCGCTTTTCCGCGCGTGGTGCCCGCCGGGGGCGGTAATTTTTACGTGGGGGAACGACGACATCTATGTGATGAAGCAGAACCTCGAGTTTTATGGGATCGACCCTTCGTTTATCAGCCGGTGGTACGACTTGCAGGTGATGTTTTCAACGGCGTTTCTCGGCGAGAAGGCGCAGAAGTCGTTGAGCTTTGCGCTCGAATATTTTGGCATCGAGGAGGACGCCACAAAGCAGCTCCACGACGCGCTTGACGACGCATATTATACGGTTCAGATTTTTATGCGCCATGACATTGCCGCGTGTATGGAGGCCTATCCCGCTACAAGCAGTTTTCGGGCGCTGTGGAGCGAGCTTTCCGACACGGAATATGGCGCGTTTTACTCCAAAACGAAAGCAATTGCGGACCGGGCTGTGTCGCAGGTGCTGTGCCCGGAGTGCGGCGCGGAGCTAAAAAAGCTGGGCGCGTGGGTGCAGCAGAACGGCAAATATGTATGTGTCGCTTCGTGTGAGGAACACGGGGAATTTGTGTCACGTGTGAAGATCAATAAACATTTGGATGGGAAGTTTTACGTCAACAAGGTGACAAGGCGGGAGGCAGAGCAGGTCCGCGAGGGGATTAAGGCGCGGTATGCGGCGCCGAAGAAG
>DVOF01000180.1 GCA_018713805.1 Candidatus Aphodoplasma excrementigallinarum
ACGTCGGAATCGCCCACATAGGTCAGATGCGACACCTTCGTGCCTTCATCGAGCGTTGCGTTCTTGATCTCCACAAAGTCGCCGATCTTGACGTTTTTACCGATCTTGCTGTTCGGGCGCAGGTACGCAAAGGGCCCAACGTGCGCACCCTCGCAGACCTCGCTGTCTACCATAACGGAACTTAAAATATCTACGCCGTCGGCAATCTTGCAGTTCGTAATGATCGAGTTTGCGCCAATGATGACATTTTTGCCAATCACCGTGTTGCCGCGCAGATGGACGTTCGGCTGAACCACCGTGTCCTGCCCGATTACGACGCCCGGCTCGATATAGGTCACCGCCGGCGCCATAATGGTTACGCCGTTTCTCATATGCTCTAAATTAATCCGGTTACGCATGATCGACTCGACCTCAAAAAGCTGTATCCGGTCATTGATTCCCAGAATCGAGTCCGGGTCATCCGCGTCATATGCGCCAACCTTGCGGCCAGACTTGATCAGCACTTCGATCGAATGGATCAGGTTGTTTTTATCATACCTGTCCGAAAGCGAATCATAATGGTCGAGCGCATAGCAGAGCGCGTCTGCGTTGAATATGTACATGCTCGAGTTGATCTCGTTGATCTCTAGCTCGCCTTGGTTGGCGTATTCCTCCTCCACGATGGACACAACGTCGCCCGCGCTGTTGCGGATGATTCTGCCGTATCCCGCCGGATTGTCCACGATCGCAGTAATAATCGTCACTTCGTTTTGAAACTCCTCATGATATGCGATTGCATTACGCAGCGTCTGCGCGTCAATAAGCGGCGCGTCGCCCGGCAGAACGAGCACATAAGCGTCCGTCTGCTCAAAATAGCCGCGCGCGTGCGCAACCGCGTCCGATGTGCCAACCGCCTCCGGCTGGTCGGCGTAGAGCACCGACTCGCCAAACGTCTCCCGCACCCGGTCCGCGCCGAAGCCAACGACCATCACATTTTTCTTTGCGCCCGCCTCCGTCGCCGCCGCAACGGCATACGACGCCATAGGTTTCCCCAATACAGGGAACACCGCCCGCGGGATGTCCGACTTCATTGCCTTACTTTCTCCGGCTGCTAAAATCACAGATAGGATTTCTTTTGCCATATAGGCCCCTCCCTCAATCGAATGATACATTTCCCTTTTCATTTTCTCATGTTTTCCATTGTTTTTCAAGACATATTTCAGCTTTTTTCAAAAAAAGAAGGATTTTCAACCCGATTTTTTCTGCATTTCAGAAAATATTTGCCTCGCTTTGTCCATATCGCTGAAAATCTGGCGGCTCAGCTCCTCTTTTGTATTGAATTTTCTCTCCGGGCGCAGCCACGCCATAAAGCAGACCGAAAGCACATCCCCACTAAGCTCGCCGGCAAAGCCGAGCAAATGCGTTTCCACAACGACTTTGCTTAGGGAAAAGGTCGGCCGTATGCCGACATTTGTCACGCCGGCATATACTTTTCCGTCTATCACGCTGTAAGTCGCATAAACGCCCCGTTTTGGCAGCAGGAGGCTATCCGGCAAAGACAGGTTGGCAGTCGGTATCCCCATACCCGTCCCCACGCCGCGGTCATGCACCACCGCGCCGCGAAGTGCATACGCGCGTCCGAGCAGCCGGTTTGCCCGGGCAATATCCCCGCCCTCCAAACAGCTCCGTACCAGCGTGGAGCTGACGAGCGCGCCGTCCTGCATGACAGGCTCGATCACAACAACGTCAAACCCATACTTTTTCCCATATTCCTTCAGCGTTTCCGCCGTTCCCGCCGCCTTGTAGCCAAAGGTATAGTGGAACCCGACGACCACGCACAAAACATCGAACGTATCCTTCAGCATTTTTGCAAACGCATCGCTGCTAAGCCGCATAAACGCTTCATCAAAGGTTTCAAAATAGGCAAAATCGGCCCCAAGCTGTTCGATGATTTGCGCCTTGTCGCCGCTGTCGTACATGGTTTTATACATTTCCTTTTCCGATATGACCGCCTCTGGCCGGCCGTCAAACAGATGTACGCCCGCACGCACGCCGCGCCGCCGCGCCTGTGATACTGCTTCCCGTATCAAGGCCTGATGCCCGATATGCAGCGCGTCAAAGCTGCCGAGCGCAAGCACGCAGCCGCCCGATTTGCAAAATCCGGTTTTCCTGTTGTAGACCTGCATAGCCTCAAGCCTTTCCTATGTATTTTCCGCTCAGTCCGTCCAAAAGGAGGTCTGCATCCGCAATATGCCCTGCGTCTGCTTTGAAACACACAAAAAGCCGCCGTTTTCGTCATAAAGGCGGTAGTATGTTTCCTCCGGCAAGTTTCTATTGCGGAGCGGAACGCCGTTTTTCACCCGGCGCGTGTCCGCAGCGTCTAAAAAAATCTTTTCATATCCGGAAAAGATATCCTCTGTTTTAATAAAGGCCCGCGTCCCCTTACCGCTTTCAAAAAGCTCGGTAAGCGCCTCTGGCGTATAGCACTCGGCGAGCGTAAACCCGCCGCTCTGCGTCCGCACCAGCTCGCCCATGTGGGCGTAACAGCCCAGATACAGGCCAATATCGTCGCACAACGTCCGGATATAGGTACCTTTTGAACACAGGATGTCCAGCGTCACAGCGCCGCACTCCAAGTCACAGTCCAATATACCGATAGAATAAACCGTGACGGCGCGCCGCTTCCGCTCGACCGTTTTCCCCTCCCGCGCCAGCTCGTATAGCTTTTTCCCGCCGACCTTGACGGCGGAATACATAGGAGGCGTCTGCTCGACCTTGCCGGTAAAATGCCCGCATGCCGCACGCAGCTCCTGTTCCGTTACCTGCACCGGCGCAGTGGCTAATACGGTTCCCGAAGCATCCTGTGTATCCGTCCGGCTACCAAGCAGCATTTGCGCCGTATACCGTTTCGGGGAATCCATTATGTAAGAAGAAGCCTTCGTCGCGTTGCCAACGCAGATGGGCAGCACACCCGTCGCATCCGGGTCCAGCGTGCCCGTGTGTCCCACGCGGCGGATTTGAAGAAGCCGCCGTACAAAATACACCATATCGTGCGACGTTTTCCCCTTTGGCTTGTTGAGTGCAATCACACCGTTCATTCCGTCTGTTCTCCCACAGCTTTTTTGATTTCTTGCAGCAGCAGCAGCTTTGCCGCCGCCATATCCATCTCCATCAGGATACCGGCCGCGCGCACATGCCCGCCACCGCCAAGTCGCTCTGCAATTTTCGACACGTCTGCCCATTCGTTCGAGCGCAGGCTGACCTTGATCCCCTTATCGCTCTCCTTGAGCGAAACAGCGATCTCCACGCCCGCAATCCGGCGCGGCAGGTCGACCAGATTGTCAACCTCCTTGCTGTCTACGCCATAGCGGCGCAAAAGCTCCCCATCAACCCACACAAGCCCGACCAGACCGCCGCAATGCAGCTCGACCCGGCGGATGATCTCGCCTTTTAGCTGAAAGACCGGATAGCTCTCTGTGTCAAATAAAACCTTATTGATCCGCGCTATGTCAACCCCATACTCGAGCAGCCCCGCCGCCGCGCGCATGGTCGCCGCGCTCGTGTTGGAATACCGGAACCCGCCGGTGTCCGCGCAAATTGCGCTATACAGGCAGGCGGCAATGACAGGCGTAATCTCCGCCCCCATTTGCAAAAGCAAACCATAGCAAATTTCCCCGGAAGAGGACGCGCCCGCGTCAACAAGGTTAACCTGTGCAAAACACGTATTTGCATAGTGGTGGTCAATGTTGACGCTGATTTGCGCCGTGTCCAGAAGCGCGCTCCGTGTACCGGTGCGCCCGAGGTCACCGCAGTCGATACACAGGCAAACGTCAAACGGCTCCGCCTGTGTAAAAACCGTACACTCCCCCTCCAAAAATGACAGGTAAGACGGCAGCGTCTCCTCTACAAAGACGGCCGCCCGCTT
Organism: Candidatus Aphodoplasma excrementigallinarum; assembly: GCA_018713805.1. Classification (GTDB taxonomy): domain Bacteria; phylum Bacillota; class Clostridia; order UBA1381; family UMGS1253; genus Aphodoplasma; species Aphodoplasma excrementigallinarum. The sequence goes on from DVOF01000180.1 coordinate 3,905, forward strand.
CCCCATGGCCTCCAGCACATGCTTTACCGCATAACAGGAGCCGATTGCATCCGCATCGGGATTGATATGCGGTAGAATGGCAAAGGTATGCTTTGTCCGGAAGAGATCAATGATTGTTTCCCTTGTGTTCTCCATCTTTCTCCATTACCTCGTGTAAAAGTTTATTGATGTTCGCCCCATGCTCGATCGAGTTGTCCAGCTCGAAAATCAGCTCCGGCGTATAGCGGATGTCCATCCGGTGGCCCACCTCGCGGCGCACAAAGCCCGCCGCGCTGCGCAGTGCCTTCATGGCGTCCTGCTTGACCTGCTCGCTTCCCATAATGCTGACGCGTACCTTTGCATAGCGCAGGTCGGACGTCGCGCTGACGTGGACAACGCTCGTCATAAGCGGGATGCGGCGGTCCTTCAGCTCGCGCAGGATTGCGCTGACCTCGCGCAGGAGCTGTTCGTTTATTTTATTAATCCTGTTTTGTGCCATGTTCTGTTTCATAGCCTTTCTGCCCGCAGCTTATGATGACCCATGCCGGATTCCTGCGGGCCAAATCCGGCATACAACTGTTTATTGCTTGATTTCTTCCATGATGAAGCACTCGATTACGTCGCCCTCTTTGATGTCATTAAACTTTTCAATCCCAATGCCGCACTCGTAACCGCTTGCAACCTCGCGCACGTCGTCCTTAAACCGCTTTAAGCTGTTCAAAACGCCCTCGTGGAACACAACGCCGTCGCGCACGACGCGCACCTGCGCATTACGCGCAATTTTGCCGTCGAGCACATACGCGCCGCCAATCGTGCCAACGCCCGACACCTTGAAGGTCTGGCGGATTTCCGCATGGCCGAGGACAACCTCTTTAAATTTCGGGTCAAGCATACCCTTCATGGCCGCTTCGATCTCCTCAATTGCGTCGTAAATGACGCGGTAGAGCCGGATATCCACGTCCCCGCGCTCATACGCGCCGCGCGCAACCGTATCCGGGCGTACATTAAAGCCGACAATGATCGCGTTCGACGCGGAAGCGAGCATAACGTCGCTTTCGTTGACAGCGCCTACGCCGCCGTGAATCACGCGGACGCGCACCTCGTCGTTCGACAGCTTCTCCAAAGACTGGCGTACAGCCTCGACAGAGCCTTGTACATCCGCCTTAATGATAATATTCAATTCCTTCATTTCGCCCTCGTGAATCTGATCAAACAGGTTTTCGAGCGAAACGACCTTTCTGGCATTGAAGTGTTCTTCCTTCGCGGCAAATTTACGCGCTTCTACGACATTCCTTGCCCGTTTTTCATCCTCTACAACATAGAATATGTCGCCGCCGTCCGGCGTTTCCGAGAGGCCAAGGATCTCGACCGGCATGGACGGGCCGGCCTCAGTCACCGTATTTCCGCGGTCGTCCACCATTGCGCGCACCTTGCCGGTCGCCATACCAGCTACCAGGATATCACCCGTGTGGAGCGTACCGTTCTGCACCAGTACGGTCGCAATCGGCCCGCGCGCACGGTCGAGCCGCGCCTCGATGACCGTACCTGTCGCGTGACGGTTCGGGTTTGCTTTCAGCTCCATTACATCCGCCGTCAAAAGCACCATCTCCAGCAGGCCGTCAATATTGGTGTGCTGCTTCGCGGAAACCTCCACAAAGATGGTGTCGCCGCCCCATTCCTCCGGCACAATGCCATATTCGGTCATTTCCTGCCGGATGCGGTCTGGGTTTGCTCCCTCTTTGTCGATCTTGTTGATTGCGACAATGATGCTGACTTCCGCCGCCTTTGCGTGGTTGATTGCCTCCACCGTCTGCGGCATGATACCGTCGTCGGCCGCTACAACAAGGATGGCAATATCCGTTACCTGCGCGCCGCGCGCGCGCATTGCCGTAAACGCCTCGTGGCCCGGCGTATCGAGGAAAGTGATCTCCCGCCCGCCGACGTCGACGCGGTACGCGCCGATATGCTGCGTGATACCGCCGGCCTCGCCTTCTACGACGTGCGTTTCGCGGATTGCGTCGAGCAGCGACGTTTTACCGTGGTCAACGTGACCCATAACGACAACGACTGGAGAACGCGGTACAAGGTCTTCCTCCTTATCTTCTATCTCAAACTCTTTTAAGAGGATATCCTCGTCGGAGAGGATAATTTCCTTTTCCACTTTTGCGCCGAGTTCTTCAGCTACCAGCGACGCCGTGTCAAAGTCAATGAGTTGGCTCACCGACGCCATAACGCCTAAGATCATCAGTTTTTTGATGACCTCCGTCGCGGATTTCTTTAACCGGCTTGCAAGCTCGCCGACCGATATCTCGTCCGGAATGCTGACCGTGATCGGCTGCGGCTTCGGGCGCTCGCGCTTCTGCTGCTGCTCCTGCTGCTGATGCTTTTTAAACGAATTGCGGCCGTCACGCTGACGCTGCGACTGCTTTTTAAGCTTTTGTTTTTTCGTCGTCTGCTCTACCTTGATATTCTTCGGCACAAGTTCTTCTTCTATACGCTCGGTATCGAGTTTTTCCAAATCAACGACCGTCTGCCGGGTGTCGACGTGGCGCATTTTCCGTTCGATCGGCTTGTTTAGGTCCGCCTCCTGCGCCTTTGCCTCCGGCGCAGCAGCCGCCCCGGACGCTTTCTCCGCCTGTTTCTCAGGCGCAGCCGGCGCCGGCTCCTCCTTTTTGATCAGGTCGCCGAAGATCGCCATATCCACCTCGCCCTCCGGGAGCGCGGTCTTCTGCGTATATACCTCAAAAATCAGGCTGAGCTGCTTTTCATCCAGCGTCGCCATATGGTTTTTGAGCGTAATGCCGTGCTGGGCAAACATATCGAGCAATTCTGTACTTTTCAGCTTTAAGTCCTTTGCCACCTCGTGCACTCTGATTTTCTGTAACATGTATCGAACCATCCCTTTCCCCGCCGGTATCCTGCGTGCCGCTTTGCCCTGCTGTCTGTTCCGGCTTTGGTGAAGTATAATATCTATATACAAACGGACATGCCGTTGACCTACTAACAATCTATTGCCCCATCTGAGCTTTTATGCGCTGCAGTGCCTGATATTTTTCTAGAATCCCCTTTGCAAAGTTTTTGTCCGTAACGCCCGCAACGACCGTGTTTTCCCGTCCAAGCGCATGGGCAAGCGTTTCCTTCGTCCCATATACGAGCAAGGGGATGCGCTCGTATTTGGCGCTGTTTGAAAACTTTTTATGGTTGTTCGGCGCAGCGTCCTCCGCCAGGACAATCAGCTCACAGCTCCCGTCCGCAATGGCACGCTCGGCCAAAAATGCGCCGATCTGCACCTTGCCGGCGCGGTGCGCCAGCCCAAGCATTGACAATACCTTATCCGCCATATCCTGTCCCTTCCTTTGCTGCATGCCGCAGCTCGTCGTAAATCCCATCGTCCACCTGCTGCCGGAACGACCGCGACAGGCAGCGCTTTTTCTCCGCCAGCGCAATGCAGGCCTCATCCGCGCACACATACGCACCCCGGCCCGCCGCCTTCCCGGTCGGGTCAATGCCCACCGCGCCGCTCTTATCCTTCACGACCCGCAAAAGCGTGTCTTTACCGCCGCGCTTGCGGCACGCAATGCACATGCGTTCGGGTTTCTTTTTCTCTGTCATACGCAACACCTGGCATTCCTATTACAAGAGTTCTTCCGCATCCTGCGCGCCGCTCTCGCTCTTGATGTCGATCTTCCAGCCCGTCAGCTTCGCCGCAAGCCGCGCGTTCTGCCCTGCCTTGCCGATAGCAAGCGAAAGCTGCGTGTCCGGTACGATTACGCGTGCCGACTTCGTCTCCTCATCCACATCGACGCTGACTACGCTCGACGGGCTGAGGCTCGCCGCAATGTACTGCGCCGGGTCCTCGCTCCATTTTATGATGTCGATCTTCTCCCCGCCGATCTCGTCGCTGACAACCTGTACCCGGCGGCCCTGCGCGCCGATGCAAGCGCCCTGCGCGTCGACATTTTCGTCGTTGGAATATACGGCGATCTTTGTCCGGGAGCCAGCCTCCCGGCAAATGCCCTTAATCTCCACAATGCCCTGCGCAATCTCCGGCACTTCGCTTTCAAACAGCTTTTTGACCAGGCCGGGATGTGCGCGCGACACGAGGATTTGCACGCCACGTGCGCCGCTCTCCACCTTCAGCACATACACCTTGAGCCGGTCGTGAAACCGGTAGGTTTCGTTCGGGACCTGCTCGTTCGGAGCCAGAAGCGCCTCCGTGTTCGACACTTCCAAAAACACCTTGCCCTTTTCAATCCGCTGGATTACCCCGGTAATCACGTCGTTTTCCTTGTCGGAATATTCGCTTAAAATCATACCGCGCTCTGCTTCCCGAATCCGCTGCATGACAACCTGTTTTGCCGTCTGCGCGGCAATACGGCCAAAGTTCGCCGGCGTAACCTCGATATTCACGATATCGCCGTAGTTATAGGCAGGGTCTTTTTCCCGCGCGTCCTCGAGACTGATTTGCTCGAGCGGGTCTTCTACCTCTTCCACGACCTCCTTTTGCGCATATACGCGGATTTCCCCCGTCGTTTCATCAATGTTTACCATAGCGTTTTGCGCAGAGTTAAAGTTGCGCTTATAAGCGGACACGAGCGCCGCCTTGAGCGCGTCGATCAGCACGTCCTTGCTGATCTGCTTTTCCGCGCAGAGCGCGTTGAGCGCAAGGATAAACTCCTCATTATTATTTACGACTTTCGCCTTTTTCTTCATTTTTTTAACCAGTCCTCTCTTAACAATAGTCTGTATCGTTTCTGAAATGATCCAAATTTTTTAAAAACGAACCGCAAGCCGGACGTAGGCCGCCTCCGTTTTCGGGAAGGAAACCTCCCCGCCGCCGCACGACACGGTCACAACGCCGTCCGCATACCCGGCAAGCGTGCCGGAAAGCTCCTTTTTCCCGTCATGCGGTGCAAAAAACTTCACATCCACCTCCGAGCCGAGAAAGCGCACAAAGTCCTTGTCGCGCTTCAGCGGCCGGTCGATCCCGGGCGAGCACACCTCAAGATAATAGGCCTCCTGGATCGGGTCGAGCCGGTCAAGCTCCTCCTCCAGCCGGCGCGAAACATATTCACACGCGTCGAGGTCGACGCCCCCGTCCTCCCGGTCGAGGTATACGCGCAGATAATACTCGCCGCCTTCCTTTTTGTATTCCGCTTCGATCACCTCATAGCCGATCTGCTCTGCAATCGGCGCGGCAAGCTCCTGCGTAAGCTGTTCGATCTTTGACATCCGCTCCTCCCTCCATTTACCCATAAACAATACGAAAG
>DVOF01000181.1 GCA_018713805.1 Candidatus Aphodoplasma excrementigallinarum
ATATTATCGTTTGTAAGCATAAGAGATTTATGATCCGTCGCATTAAGATAGAATTTCCACTTTCCCCAATTGCAGCCGAGCACTACTGAATCCATGTTTTCGTGTACAACACTGTTAAGCGTTGTTCCATCCAGAGAAACTTTTCCGCCCATAGTAATCACATCACCAACTTTACGGGGCAGTGATCCGTCAGTTCTTTCCCACGTTTCAAAATCTGAAGATTTGACCCAGCCCGAAGAATATCCCATTTGGCAGTAATACTCCCCGTTAAAATATCCAATACCATATACGTAGCTTTGAAATATATGCTTTTTGATTGGATTCAGCTCACTGTCATACAGCTTTACAGGATATAGACCAGGCTGGTATATTGGAGGCTCCCTGTACTGTGATGGCGCATTATCAAGCCCTTTATATCGTCCTATATAGTACTCTCCAGTCCAGACGTATTCGTAGGAACGGTTGTCTATAAAGGAATCATATATCTCCGGTGTATATTCAATTGACTCTGCTAATGTTGCTGAACCCTGCCACAGATATGCTATCCCATTAAGCGTATAAACATAGGGCAGGTCGTTTGAACTCATGTTGGGCGTATCATTAGAACTAATTGGTTCTACTGTGAACTCCAGCGCAGCATGGGCGGGAGTAAGCTGTATGCAAATGAATAATAACATAATAATAGTTGTCAACTTTTTCATCCTTTTCCCCTCCTTAACAATATCTGGCTCACCCCCATTATATATCCGTGCACCTGAAAAAGCAATCACAAAATCATTGCAAGGACTTTACAATTTAGGTATAATAAAAGCAATGGAAAATTTTCAAAAAAGGGGGGCTTTCATGGACAATGCAATCAATCTATCCCATATCACGCTCGGCGTGTGCTACTACCCGGAGCACTGGCCCGAGTCCATGTGGCGCGACGACCTGCGCAGGATGAAGGAATACGGTATCGAGGTCGTACGTGTCGCCGAGTTTGCATGGAACAAATTTGAGCCGCGGGAGGGCGAATATACCTTTGACTTTTTTGACCGTTTTATGAACTTGGCGCAAGAGGAAGGCCTTCAGGTCATTTTCTGTACACCCACCGCTACGGCGCCGGTTTGGATGAGCCATAAATACCCAGAGATACTCAACGCCGATATCGACGGGAACCGTATCCACCCCGGCCTTCGCCGGCAAACCAGCCTCAACTCGCCGGTGTATCTGGACTTTTCGGCCAAAATTACCGAGCAGCTTGCGCGCCACTATTCGGGCTACCCAAACCTGATTGGCTGGCAGCTTGACAACGAGATCAACTGTGAAAAGGACGTTTATTACTCCGAGGGCGACCACATCGCGTACCGGCAGTATTTGAAGGACAAGTACGGCACGCTTGACCGCCTCAACGAGGCGATGGGTACCGCTTTCTGGAACCAGACCTACACCGACTGGGACGAGGTCTTTCTGACGCGGCGGACCAACTTCCCCGGAGAGACCAACCCGCATATGCAGCTTGAGGAAAAGCGGTTCGTCTCCGACTCGGCAATCCGCTTTCTAAAGTTACAGGCCGACATTATCAAGCGGTACCGCCGTGCCGATCAGTTTATTACAACCAACGGCCTGTACCATCACCTGGATTACCACAAGCTGACCAACGATGTTCTGGACTTCATCACCTATGACAACTATCCGAACTTTGCCCACGAAACGAGCATTGAGCCCGGTGAAACGAACGGCCTTGAGGACCGGAATGCCTCCTACCGGCTGATGTATACGCGCAGCATTTCCCCGGTATTTGGAATCATGGAGCAGCAGGCCGGCGGCGGCGGATGGAACTTCCGCATTGCGCAGGCCATGCCCAAGCCGGGCCAGATGCGCCTCTGGAGCTGGCAAGCCATTGCGCACGGCGCAGACTTTATCAGCTACTTCCGTTGGCGCACCTGTACCTTTGGCACGGAAATGTACTGGTACGGCCTGAACAATTACTCGAACCGGCCGAACCGGCGGCTTTGCGAGCTTTCTCAAATCAATGAGGAGAGAAAAAAACTTGCCGGCCTTTCCGGCGCGCGCTATGTGGCTGAGACTGCCCTCATGCTGGACTACGACAACGAATGGGACGGCGAGCACGACGTGTGGCACGGCGCGTGCAGCCATGCCAGCAACGACGCATGGTTCTGCTGCCTGCAAAAGCGGCACATCCCCCTTGACATGGTCTATCTTTCAGACGACACAGCACTTGCGGACTTGCTGCACTATAAGCACATCATCTATCCCCACGGCGCGATCCTGACCGAAAAGCGCGCCGCTTTGCTCCGTGACTATGTAAACAACGGCGGCACGCTGATCCTCGGCTGCCTGACCGGGTATAAAACCGAAACCGGTACCTGCCGTATGGCGCCCGTTCCCGGCCCGTTGGCGGAGTTGTGCGGCGTGGAGGTACATGACTTTACCGCGCTGTCGAAGTTCGACGCGCCGGAACAGATCATTTGGGAGGGGCGTACAGCAAGCGCGCCGATCTATAACGAAATCCTTACACCGACAGACGGTGCGCCAGTCGGGTATTTCCGGAACAACTACTACGACGGTGCGCCGGCAATCGTACATAAGGCCACCGGCAAAGGACAGGCCTATTACGTCGGCAGCGCCTTTGCAGAGGATACGGCTGCGCTTGTCTCGGACATGGCGGGCATCCAAACGCCGCTTGGCCTGGGCAATGTGCTCGCCCTGCCGGAAACGGTGGAGCTGGCCGTCCGGGAAAAAGCGGGAACACGCTACGTCTTCCTGTTAAACTATCAGGATTCGCCCGCAAAAATCACCCTGCAAAAGCCGATGAAAGAGCTTTTGAGCGGGCAGACGCTGCAAGGCGCATGCGAAATCGACGGCTATGGCTGTCTGGTATTCGAGTGGGAAGCCTGACACAGATTATCTAACGCAAATAAAATCTACGCCGAATGGGCTCCGAC
>DVOF01000182.1 GCA_018713805.1 Candidatus Aphodoplasma excrementigallinarum
TTTTTTGTGCAGTGTTGTACCGTTAAATTATAGAATTTGGAAAGTGGGGTAGTACGATGTTTCAATTGGAAGATGTAAAAAATAAGCGGACGCCGGATTTTGAAAATTTGCTGACCGTTCTGCGGCGGGAACAGCCGCCGCGCTATACCTTGTTCGAGTTTTTTTTAAACGACCCGCTTGAGGCCTATGTGACGGGCGCAAAGCTTGACCCGAACGACCCGGAGGATGTGTTCAAAAACAAAATCGAAGCCTTTGCCATGCTCGGGTATGACTACACAACCATGCATGCGAGCGACTTTTTCTTTCCGCATAAGCAGAACGAGCACGGCAAGGCGAGCATCTCGGTCAACGAAGGCGCGATCATCACGGACCCGGAGAGCTACAAAGCATACCAATGGCCCGACCCGGAAGCAGCCTATAACGGGCGGCTCGAGCGGCTTGCGCCGTATCTGCCCGAGGGGATGAAGTTTGTTGTGTACGGGCCGAGCGGCGTTCTGGAGAATGTGATGGCGCTTACTGGCTACGACAACCTGTGCTATATGCTGGCCGACGAGCCGGAGCTGGTGGAGGAGATTTTTTACATGGTGGGGAGCCGGCTGGTCAAGTATTACAAGCAAATCGTAGGGCTCGACTGTGTCGGCGCGCTGATTTCCAACGACGACTGGGGCTTCAACACGCAAACCATGCTGTCCACGGCGGACATGCGGCGGCTGGTGTTCCCGTACCACAAGCAGATAGTGGAAACGGCGCACGGCGCAGGCAAGCCGATCTTTCTCCACTCCTGCGGCAATCTGGAGCGCGTGATGGACGATGTAATCGACAGCATGGGCTACGACGGCAAGCACTCCTATGAGGATAAAATCATGCCTGTGGAGGAGGCGTACGACCGCTACGGCGGACGCATTGCCATCATGGGCGGGATTGACATGGACTATGTCTGCCGCGCCGACCCGAAAGACGTATATAACCGCAGCCTCGCCATGCTCGAAAAAACGGGCGGGAAGGGGTATGCGCTCGGCACGGGCAACAGTATCCCGGAGTATGTGCCGTATGAGGGGTATTTTGCCATGATTGCGGCGGCGCTGAACAATGAGATAAAATAAAAAAAGCGGCGATAAGCCGCTTTTTTTATACTCAAACGAGTCTTTTCAGGTTTTCCACACTGATCCTTACTGCTTCCAGACAGTCCATATCGTCTGCTTCCCATTCGATTACGAACCATTCCGGGTCGTTCTTTTTTGCGGCAGCAATGATTGCTTTATTGTCCAGAATACCTGTGCCGTACGGGCACGAGTCCTTACTGCCGTCCTCTTTGATTTTCATGTCCTTGAGGTGTACGAGCGGGCAGCGTTTGCCAAGCTTGCCTAAGTAGGCGAGCGTATCGACCCCGGCATACTCCGACCAATAGGTGTCGAGCTCATAGACCATCGTGTCGTCGCCGCCGAGCAGGATGTCAAACGCATACTTTCCGCCGAACTCTACAAATTCTTTGTCGTGGTTATGATAGCCGAATACCATGCCGTTTGCGCGGATTGCCTCGTTGTAAGCAAGGAATTCCTTGTTCAGCGCTTCACACTTTTCCTGTGTGTCGATGTCCGCGCCCGGGCAAATGATGTACTTGTTGCCGATTGCCTTGTTATACGCAATTACACCGTCGAGGTCGTCGCGCAGCGCGTCAATGCTGACGTGCGAGCCTGAAACTGCAAGGCCAATCCGGTCGAGCTCTGCTTTCAGCTCCTGAGCGCCCAATCCGCCGTAGCCGGCGAACTCCACGCCGTCGTAGCCCATTTCCTTTACCGCCTCAAGCGTGCCGACGAAGTCCTTTGCCGTAGCGTCCTTTACGCTCCAAAGCTGGAGAGATAATTTTGGTGCCATATCCGTTCCTCCCAAAAATATATAATGTAAATTATAAGGATTCCATGGGCTATGATACTATAAAACAGAGCGGGTTGCCAGGTATAAATAAAAAATTTTTTAAAAAAGCTGTTGACAGGAGAGGATATATATGATATATTAACTGTACTAATACAGATAGTACAGATAGTACGGTTAATACAGTTAGGAAGGAGAGGGAATATGAAATGTTCAGTCTGAGCTACAACGACCACAGGCCGATTTACGAACAAATCAAGGAAAAAGTGAAGCAGCTTATCATCAGCGGCGCCATGCCGGCAGATACGCAGCTTCCGTCCGTACGCGATTTGGCCCAGCAGATGGCGATCAATCCGAACACAATCCAGCGTGCCTACAAGGAGCTGGAAGCGGAGGGCTATATCTATTCCGTACGTGCGAAGGGGAGCTTTGTCGCGCCGGTGCAGAAGAGCGCCCTGCAAGACAGGTGTACGGAGCTGCTTGCGGGGCTTGTCAAAACGCTGCGGGAGCTGGCGTTTGCCGGCGTTCCGAAGGCGGAGGTTCTTGCGAGAGTGGAACATGCTTACAGTGAAGGGGGAAGCGTATCGTGATTCAGGTTTGCGGGCTTACGAAAAAATTTGACGATTTTACGGCGCTTGACAATCTCAGCATGCACGTCGAAAAGGGCAGTGTGTACGGGCTTGTCGGGCCGAACGGCGCGGGGAAGACGACGGTCATCAAGCATATTACAGGCGTGTTGCAGCAGAATGCGGGCGACGTGCTCGTCGGCGGCAGTAAGGTTTATGAGAATGTGGCAGTCAAGCAAAAGATGGTCTATATCCCGGACGACGTGTTCTTTTTCCCGTCGTATACGATCAAAGATATGAAAAAGTTTTACCGGCAGGTCTACGACACCTGGAACGAGGAGCGGTTTGACCGGCTGGCGGCCGTGTTTGAAATTGACACAAGCCGCCGGGTACAGCGTTTGTCAAAGGGTATGCAGAAGCAGGTCGCCTTCTGGCTCGGGATCTGCACCATGCCGGAGGTGATGATTTTGGACGAACCGGTCGATGGGCTCGACCCGGTTATGCGCCGCAAGGTGTGGAGCCTGATTTTGCAGGATGTGGCGGAGCGCGGCACAACGGTGCTGATTTCGTCGCACAATCTGCGCGAATTGGAGGATGTGTGCGACCATGTGGGCATCATGCACCAGGGGCGCGTTGTGCTCGAAAAGCGGCTCGACGACATCAAGTCTGACGTACACAAATTGCAGGTCGCATTCACCGGCGGATTGCCGGAGGAACTGGTAAAAGAGCTTGCGCCGATGCACGTTTCCGAGTACGGCAGCGTACATCTTCTGATTGTAAAGGGCGACTACGAGGCGATTATGGCGGCGGTCAACCGGTACAATCCCGTGTTGGTCGATCTGCTTCCGCTTACGCTGGAGGAAATCTTTATCTATGAGTTAGGGGGGCTTGGATATGAAATCAAAGACGTCGTTCTTTAATAAGGGCCTGTTCTTTTCCAATATAAAACGCTACGGCTGGGTATCCTGCGTGTGGGCCGCCCTGCTGTTTCTGGCGGTACCGATGTCGATGCTGACTTATGAAACAAATATTAATGCGTATCAGCTCGAGGACTATATGAATTTTTTCATGTTCCGGTTCGGCGGTATATTGTCTAACCTGATGCTGTGCGGGTTCCCGGTTCTGGTCGGCGTGCTGGTGTTCCGCTATTTGCATTCGCCGCGGTCGGCGACCGTCCTGCACGGGCTGCCGTTTTCACGGCCGCGCCTGTTTATAAATGGGCTTGTTTCCGGCTTTGTGCTGATGCTGTTCCCGCTTTTGCTCAACACGGCCATCGTTTTGATCATCAAGCTGACGATGCCGGTGGGGCAGTATCTGGACTATGCGACGATATTTATATGGCTGCTAAACTCGGTCTGCATGGCGTTTGTCGTGTTCAGCCTCACCGTGTTTGTCGGGATGTTTACCGGCAATATCATGGCGCATTTTGTCTTTACGTATATCATCCACTTTCTGCCGCTCGGGCTTTGGATGCTGTTTAATGAGCTGTTTGCCGCGCTCGTGTACGGCTACCACTACATTGAGCCGCCGGGCTGGCTGACGAAGTTCCCGATGGTTTACTTCATGCGCGATACCCTCGACTGCGACGCGGCCTATGCGATCGCCGGCGTGGTGCTGCTGGCGCTCGCGCTGCTGGCCTACCGGAAGCGCCCGCTTGAGAATGCGTCCGACATTGTCGTATTCCCGGTTATCAGGCCGATCTTTAAGTATGGCGTGACGTTCTGCCTGGCGATTACCGGATATATCTACTTCTGCTTCATTATGGGGCAGACGCAGAGCATTGTGATTGCGCTGGTTTTTGCGGTGATTGGATATGCTATCGCGCAGATGCTGCTGCAAAAGACGTGGCGGATTTGGCGTTCTTACAAGGGGATGCTCGTCAGCCTTGCGGTGATCCTCGTGTTCTGGGGCGCGATTGAGTTTGATGTGACGGGCTATGAGGCGCGGGTGCCCGCCGTTTCCGATGTGGAAAGCGTCACGATAAACGGCCTTGAAGGAATTCCCGGTGCAGAGATTAAGCTGACGGAGGAAGCGGATATCGCCGTAATCAGCGACATGCACAGGAAATTATCCGAAAATAAGCAATACAAAGCGTCTTGGGGCAGCACAGCCGGAATGGAAAACCCCACCTATTTTGACGTGACCTATCAGATGAAGAACGGGTCGCAAATGAGCCGGATGTACCGGTACGACCGAAGCGATTATAAGGCGGAGACCGCGGCGGTTTACGGCCTTCACGAGGTTCGTAAGCAAGGGTTCCCGATTATCGGAAAGACTGCCGATGACATCGATGCGGTTGAGATCTATATCCATGAGTCGAGTGGAGAGGATCAGAATTACCGGATTACAGACCAGGCACAGATTGGTGATTTGCTCAATGTCTTTAAAGTCGACGTCAACGAAATCTCCTCCGAGGAACTGATAGAGAGCCTGCATATGGACATGGGTATCGTCCTCTGGTTTGAAATGCGGCCGGAGAAAACCACGCCGCTTGTTATGGAGCAGTCCTCCTATCAGATGGAGCAGTCAAGCGTGGTTTACAGCTATGGACTGACGGACGCTTACACGAATACGCTCCGCTGGATTGACAGCAATGTGCTGGCGGCGGAGTAGCAATAACGGTACTTTCCCACACACCCGTGGGTTTGTATATACCCCATAAATCCCCTAAAAGCGAAGCTCACCCCTCACCACGGTGAGCTTCCGCATTTTAAACAAAGGAGGCTATGCTATGCTGTTCGAGCTGCTAGCAGCGCTTGACCAATGTGCCAGCACGCTTGCGCTGCTTCTTGTGTGGGAGACGATTCTCCTCATATATGCGGGAAGGAATAGGATAAAAATCCCGGTTCTGCATGTTGCGGGCACAGCGGTGTTTCTGTTTTTCATAACGGCGATGCTTACTGTCGCCGGCGTACCAAATCTTTCAACGTTTCAAACCGGGCCGGAAATGTATGCGGTGAACTTCCAGCTATTTGAAAGCTGGGCGGACTTCCAGGGGCTGTATATTGCCAACATCGTCATGTTTGTCCCGATGGGGTTTTTGCTTCCACTTTTGTGGGCAAATTGCAGCCGGCTGTGGAAAACGGTTTTGTTCTGTTTTGTATTTTCGCTCGTGATCGAGCTTATGCAGCTCTTTAATTATCGTGCCACCGATATCGACGATTTGCTGATGAATACGATTGGCGGTGCCGTTGGTTACGCGGTTTATAAGGCGGTCTATCTGATTGGTGGGCGCGCGGTGCGGGTTTTCCGGATTGGGGCGGAGGAAGCGGCTCCGATGTGGATTCGCTGCGAGACGGCCATCCTCATATTTTGCATATTGCTCTTACAGTTTTTTGCCGAGCCGTACATGAGCGTATTTTCATTTTCAAGCATATAGCAAAAAGGCGCGCATAGATTTG
>DVOF01000183.1 GCA_018713805.1 Candidatus Aphodoplasma excrementigallinarum
TTTTTGCAGTATCTGTTTAAAATCTTCCATATCCGCGCGTCCGTCCACCGTCTCGCGCGTAATTGCGTATGGATTGCATTCCTGCCCAACGCGTCCCCCTTGACCAGGCCGAGGGCATAGGCCTCGCTGACATACGCATTGGAAACATCCGCAAACGGTTCATATCCGATCCCAAAATGCGTGATCGTCCCCTTTTGCTCCATTGTCTGCATCACGAGTTCATAAAACTCCAGACGCGTCACGCCCCCCTCCTCTGCATGCGCCCAATCGCTCCCCGTGCTGGGTATCAGAACGCATAAAAGCAGAACCAACAGTGCTTTTGCCCTTTTCATCTTAAATGCATCTCCTTATTTGTCGGATTGGCATTGGCATATTGTATATGGATATTATAACACGGCTCCCCATGAACTTCCACAGTGACACAGAAGTTTAACACACTTTAAAAGGAATTGTCATCAGATAGACATATTGTCCTTGTTGCAATCCGCTCCCCAAACTCCCGGTCATGCTCCACAAACAGCAGCGTAAGCGGCGTCGAGGCGAGCAACTTCTCGACCTGCATGCGTGAGAAGATGTCGATATAGTTGAGCGGTTCGTCCCAAATATAGAGGTGCGCCTGCTCGCACAGGCTTCTTGCAAGCAGGACTTTTTTCTTCTGCCCCGCACTGAAGTCCACCATATCCTTTTCAAACTGCACCCGTGAAAGCCCCAGCTTACGCAGGATCGCCTTAAACAGGCTCTCGTCAATCTCCTGTTCTCTTGCGTAATCGGACAAGCCGCCGCGCAAAAAGGACGCATTCTGCGGCACATACGAAATCTTCAGCCTGCTGCCGATCTCGACCGTGCCCGTGTATGGAACAGCCTCCCCCATAACCAGCTTCAGCAGGCTCGACTTACCGGAGCCATTTCCCCCGCGCAGCCACAGCCTCTCCCCCTGCTTTAGCTCAAGGCTGACCGGCCCGCAGACGCTTCGTCCGTCATATGCGACCGTAACCTCCCGCAGCAGGACAAGTCTGTCAGCATGGTACAAAAGCGGCGTAAGCTTGAGCGCTTCCGCTTCTTCCACATTTTTTAAAAGGCTCCTTTTTTCCTCCGCCGCCTCCTGACGGCGTTTTTCGATCTGTTTGGAACGCTTCATCATTTTTGCCGCCTTATGGCCGATATAGCCCCTATCCGGCCGCAGGCCCGACACCTTCGCATGCTTTGTTTTCTCGGCTGCGTCCGACCACGCGCCCTTTTGCTGTGCCGACGCGCGGAGGCGGCCGATTTCCTTTGCCAGACGTTCATTTCTCGCCAGTTCAGAGGCGTCCTGCCTCTGTTTCGCCTCCCACCACGTCGAAAAGTCCCCCTTTTGCACCACAATGTCGGTTTTGTTGATCGACAAGGTATGGTCTGTACACGAATCGAGGAACGCCCTGTCATGCGAAACGAGGATAAACCCTTTCTTTGTGCGTAAATACTGCCCCACCAGCTCGCGCCCTTTCTGGTCGAGATGGTTGGTCGGTTCGTCGATCAGCAGGAAGCTGTTTTCCTTCAAAAACATGGCTGCCAGCAAAACCTTTGTCCGTTCCCCATTCGATAGCGTTTCAAACGGGCGGTACAGTACATCGGCATCCACCTCCAGCAGGGACAGCTCCCGGTATATCTCCCATTCCTCGTGCCCATTCATGAGCCCTTCCACGATCTCCATCGTGTCGCGCCCCGTATCCTGCACTTCGTATGGGAAATATTCAAAATCCACACTTGCCGATATCGTACCCTGATAGTCGTATTCCCCCATCAAAAGGCGGAGGAAGGTCGTTTTCCCGCGCCCGTTCCGGCCGGTAAAGCCAATCCTCCAGTCCGTATCAAGACAAAACGAAGCCCCCTCAAAAATATTGTCGTAGCTGCCCGGATAGCCAAAGGTCAGGTTCGTTACATTGATTTGCGACATCGCCGCACCCCCTCTTTTGGATAAAAATAGAGCTGCAAGAAAGTGAATTCTCACAGCTCAAATCATCCAAAACCCCTATGTAGGACTTCGTATCAAGCGGAAAAACGTACACCTTCCTGCATAGGCACAGCAAACAAGCGGCTCCTCCGCCCTGTCCCATGTGCCAAATGATCAGCAAGAAAGGTTATACATCTTTCCACCTCCTGTTTTATTGTTTTCATTTAGATATCGCATGCAAGGACAGCGTCCTGCTCGACCGATTTGAAGGAAGCCTCCATCACCTTCATGACGCGCATTACCTCGTCATGCTTGATAAGCTGCTCCTCTTTCCCCTCGATCGCCGCACAGAAGTTGCGGTAAAAATCGTGTACATCCGAGTGCGGCCGCTCAATCTCATACGTATCCGTCGTCACGTCGTCACGCGGCGCCATTGTCTTGGTCAGGCCCGCCGCCGTCTGCACCGGCAGCACATCGCTCTCGTTCCAGGCCTTGCACTTAACGACCTTACACTTCTCGCGCCAGTCGGTAATCATCGCCGTCCCCTTTTTCGCCTGCATATAGAAGCGCGGGAGCGCAATGAAATTGTATGTTCCAACCTCGACATAGGCCTGCTCGCCGCCGTCAAACGTCAAGTCCAGCTTGAACCCGTCGTCCACCTCAAAGTTCGTCGTATGCTCGAACCGGCAGTAAAGCTTTTTGACCTTCTTCCCAGCATAAATCTGTAAAATCTGGTCGATCAGATGCACGCCCCAGTCGAGCAGCATACCGCCGCCATATTTCTTCTCACCGCGCCAGTCGCTCGGAATCCCGCGCGAGCCGTGAATCCGCGACTCAACATTGAACACCTCGCCGATCTCCCCGCTGTTATAGAGCTGCTTCATCGCAAGGAAGTCCACGTCCCAGCGGCGGTTCTGATGTACGGTAAAGAGCTTGCCGCTCTTGTGCGCCGCGTCTACCATCTCGGCAAATTCAGCCGACGAAAGCGCCACAGGCTTCTCGCATATTACATTCTTCCCTGCCAGCAGACACTTTATTACGACGTCCTTGTGCTCGTCGTTCGGGATTGCCACCGTCACAAGGTCAATGCTCTCATCCGAAAGCAATGCCTCCATGCTGTCATAAGCATGAATCCCCTTCTGCTCTGCAAGCTCGCACCGCTCCGGCTTGATATCGTATATCCCGGCCAATTCCACCACATCGCTTTTAAGCGCGTGATCCGCGTGCCAGCCGCCCATTCCACCGTATCCAATAATCCCAAGTTTATGCATACCAATACCCTTCTTTACCTTAGATTCTGTCAAACTCCATTCGTTATTATAAACATTCCATACAAAAAGTCAAGTAAAAACCGCACTTTTTGTCTTACAATCCTGTAACAGAACGGCAGGTATGATCAGTTCTTGTCTGTTTTTCCCTTTGTTGCCCGCAGTAAAATGCTCACACATATATAAATTGCTATGATAACAACAAAGATTGCCAGCATCCCTTTCCACGCAAGGTCAAGCGCCAGCATCAGACTCTGCATATCCATAATTCCACCAATCCTTTCCGGCAACAGCCTGTCCACATTAACCCAACATCGCCAAAATCTGCGGCATCAGGCCCAAAATTACGCCGCCTGCAATAACCGAGGCAATCTGCCCCGATACGTTTGCGCCAACGGCATGCATCAGCAAAAAGTTCTGGTTATCCGCCTCAAGGCCGAGCTTCTGCACCACGCGCGCCGACATCGGGAACGCGGAAATCCCCGCCGCGCCGACCATCGGGTTGACTTTATTTTTCGAGAACAGGTTAAGAAGCTTTGCAAACAGTACGCCGGAGATCGTGTCGAACACGAACGCAACCAGGCCAAGCGCCATAATCATCAGCGTCTGCGGGTTGACAAAGCTGTCCGCCGTCATGCTGAACGAAATCGTAATACCCAAAAACAGCGTGATCAGGTTTGCAAGCTGCTTCTGCGCCGTATCGGAAAGCGAGTCGAGCACGCCGCACTCACGGATCAGGTTACCGAACATCAAAAAGCCGACAAGCGCCACCGACGTCGGAGCAACGAGCCCCGCGATCAGCGTTACAATGATCGGGAACAAAATACGCGTCAGCTTCGAAACGCTCTTCGGGTTATACGGCATTTTGATCGCACGTTCCTTTTTCGTCGTCACAAGCTTGATCGCAAATGGCTGTATGATTGGCACAAGCGCCATATACGAATATGCCGCGACTGCAATCGCGCCGATATAATTACTCTTGAGCACCTGTGAAACAAGGATGGACGTCGGCCCATCCGCCGCGCCGATAATACCGATCGAGGCCGCGTCTGCAAGCGGGAACCCGAGCACAACCGCCACGATGATCGTAATAAAGATACCAAACTGCGCCGCCGCGCCGAACAGCAAAAGCTTCGGGTTCGACAAAAGCGGGCCGAAGTCGATCATCGCCCCAATGCCAACAAACAACAAGATCGGCATTGCCTCCGACGCCTCAATCCCAACATGGAACAGCCACTCAATGATACCATTGACCTGGCCAATCCCCTCCATCATCTGGTTAAGCACGCCGGTAAACGGCAGGTTCACCAAAATTGCGCCAAATCCCATCGGCAGAAGAAGCGACGGCTCAAGCCCCTTCTTGATCGCCAAAAAGATCAGGACTCCGCCGATTATCCACATCAAAACCTGCGGTCCCGAAATCGCCATAATGCCTTTCCATAGAAATTCCAACAAAGATTCTCCCTTCTTATTTTGGTTTCTTATCATGGATTTTTCCATCCTGTTGATAATACCATACAATAATTAGGAAGTCAATACATTTCTGTACAGAATTAATAAGAACTAAGCATTGAATTACAACGCAGTTTCTGCTATAATAGATATTATATACATGGGATTATCCGCGACGGGAGGGGTTTGTGACGAATAAGCGCTGGGATTATCTTTACAAAACAAGCAATCAGAGCAAAATATCCGAGCTGGCAGAGAAACTGAAGCTGCCTTCCGCCATTGCGTGCGTGCTGGTCAACCGTGGGATCGAGACTGAGGAAGCGGCGCGGGCGTTTCTGGGCAAAAGCATTTCCGGCGTCCACCACCCGTATGCGCTGAAAGATGCGCAAAAGGCCGCCGAGCGGATCAAGCTTGCGCTGGAGAACAAAGAAAAAATTGTGATATACGGCGACTATGACGTAGATGGGATTACGTCAACTGCAATTCTTTACCAATTTTTGTCCGAGCAGGGCGCAGACGTCGATTTTTATATCCCCAATCGTTCCGACGAGGGATACGGGATCAACATGCTTGCCCTGCAAAAAATCAAAAAGGAGGGTGCGTCGCTGCTTGTGACCGTCGACTGCGGGATTACTGCCGTCGGGGAGGTCGAATTTGCCAAGGCCATCGGGCTGGAAGTCATCATCACCGACCACCACACCTGCAAGGAGGAAGTGCCAAAGGCATACGCGCTCGTCAACCCGAAGCAGCCGGACTGCACCTATCCGTTCCCCGATTTGGCCGGCGTTGGCGTCGCTTTTAAGCTGATTCTTGCAATCGTGCTCACACTTGGATACAGTGCGCGCGAATACTTTGACAAATATATCGACATCGTGGCGGTCGGCACCGTCGCAGACGTCGTTTCCCTTACGGATGAAAACCGCATTTTTGTGGCAAATGGGCTAAAAAAGCTGCAAAATACGCAGAACGAAGGCCTTAGGGCGCTGTTTCAAACGGCGGGTGTCGCCGATAAACCGATCAACGCGGGAATGATCAGCTTTACCGTTGCGCCGCGTATCAACGCGGCGGGCCGGGTCGGGAGCGCACAGCTCGCCGTCGAGCTGCTGGTGACGAAGTCGAGGCAGCGCGCGCAGGAGATTGCGCAGATATTGGAGGAAGAGAACCACGAGCGCCAGCAGACCGAGCTGGAAATCCTCAAGGACGCGCTCGGCATGATTGCGGATATGGAGGATGCGGACAAAAAAAAGGTGTTCGTTCTGGCGAAAGAGGACTGGCACCACGGCGTAATCGGCATTGTCGCCTCGCGGATTGTCGACCGCTTCCACAAGCCGACGATTTTGATCTCGCTCAAGGACAATCTGGGCAAGGGCTCCGGCCGGAGCGTCAAGGGGTTTAACCTGTTTGACGCGTTGACGCATTGCAGCGATTTGCTGCTCAAATACGGCGGGCATGAGCTTGCCGCCGGGCTGGGGCTGAATTATTCCGACATTGACGCGTTCGACAAAGCGATCAACGCATACGCGGAGGAGGCGCTTAAAAATGTCGATCTGACCCCGTGTATCCAGATCGACGCCGAGCTGCAAGCCACGGATTTGACGCTTGCAGCGGCGCAGGCCGTTTCGATTCTTGAGCCGTTTGGCATGGGCAACCCGCAGCCCGTGTTTGCCATAAACGGCGTAACGCTCACGGCGGCGCGGACGCTCAGCGACGGGAAACACGCCAAGCTGACCGTTACAAAAAACGGCAGGGCGTTCGACTTCTTGGGCTTTGGGATGGGCTCGCTTGCCGACCAGTTCCATATGGGATGTAAGATGGACATCGCTTTTACCATGGGCGTGAACATCTTCCGCGGGGAGAAAAATTTACAATTGATTATCAAAGACGCGAGAATGAGCGTCGCTTAAAGGAGGTGCGCTTTTATGGAGAGTTCCCTTCAGACAATCCTTGACAATATCAAAAAATACAGTCCGAACGCGAATACGGAGGGCGTTGTCCGCGCGTATGAATTTGCCAAAAAAGCGCATGAGGGGCAATTCCGCAAATCAGGCGAGGCGTATGTCCACCACCCGATTGAGGTTGCGACAATCATGACGGAGCTGGAGATGGACTGCCCGTCGATCGAGGCTGCCCTGCTCCACGACGTCGTGGAGGACACGGACTACACGCTCGACGATATTAAAAATGAATTTGGAGACGACGTCGCGCTGATTGTCGACGGCGTAACGAAGATCGGCAAAATCCATTACACGAGCCAGGAGGAGCAGCAGGTCGAGAACCTACGCAAAATGTTCCTCGCCATGGCAAAGGATATCCGCGTCATCCTCATCAAGCTGGCCGACCGGCTGCACAACATGCGCACGCTCAAGAGCATGCCGCCGGAAAAACAGCTCCGCATTGCCCGGGAAACGATGGAGGTCTACGCCCCCCTCGCCCACCGGCTTGGTATGTCGACGATCAAGGGCGAGCTGGAGGATTTGTCGCTTAAGTACCTCGACCCGATTGCATATCACGAGATTGCGGAAAGCATCAACCAGAAAAAAAAGGAGCGCGAGCAGTATATCAGCGCAATCATTAGTGAATTACAGGAGAAGCTCGACGCAATCGGCATTAAAGGGCAGATCAACGGGCGTGCAAAGCACTTTTACAGCATTTACCGTAAAATGTATACCCAGCACAAAACGCTCGATGAAATTTACGACCTGTTCGCCGTGCGTGTCATTGTAGACACGGTCAGCGACTGCTACGCCGTGCTCGGTATGGTGCATGAGATGTATAAGCCGATCCCGATGCGGTTTAAAGACTATATCGCCATGCCGAAGCCGAACATGTACCAGTCGCTCCATACGACGGTGATTGGCCCGTACGGCCGCCCGCTCGAAATCCAGATCCGGACGTGGGACATGCACACGGTCGCTGAAAAGGGTATTGCGGCGCATTGGAAATACAAGGAGGGCGTAACCTCCGACTCGGAAACGGACTCCAAGCTTGCCTGGGTGCGCCAGCTCTTGGAGATGCAGAAGGACACCATGGACGAAGACGACTTTATGCGGACGCTCAAGATCGACCTGTTCGCCGACGAAGTATTCGTATTTACGCCGAAGGGCGACGTCATCAACCTGCCCGTCGGCGCAACGCCGATCGACTTTGCTTTTGCCATCCACTCCGCGATCGGATGTAAGATGATGGGCGCCAAAGTCAACTCGAAAATCGTACCGATCGACCATCCGCTCCAAAACGGCGATATCGTCGAGGTGCTGACTTCTTCGTCCGTGCATGGGCCGAGCCGCGACTGGCTCAAAATTGTAAAGACGTCGCAGGCGCGCAACAAGATCAACCAATGGTTCAAAAAGGAACGGCGCGAGGAGAATATCGTGCGCGGCAAGGATTTGCTCGAAAAGGAGCTGAAACGCCACAGCCTGTCGTTTAGCCAGTTATTCCGCGAGGAATGGGTCGCGCCGCTGCTCAAGCGGTACACGCTCAATTCCTTAGACGATTTGTACGCCTCGATCGGCTACGGCGGCCTGACGGCGCAGAAGGTGGTCATCCGCCTGCGCGACGAATATTTGAAGGTTGCAAAGCTGGAAAAAGAGGAAGTGCATAAGCAGTTCCCGCCGGAGATCGACTACAACGAGGCGAAGTCGACGAAGACTTCTTCAAACGGCATCGTCGTACATGGGATTGACAACTGCCTGGTCCGGCTGTCGAAGTGCTGTACGCCTGTGCCGGGCGACGACATCATCGGCTTTATCACGCGCGGGCGCGGCGTGTCCGTCCACCGGCGCGACTGTCCGAACATTTCGCCGCAGTCGCTCTCGGAAGAAGATATGAACCGTCTAATCGGCGTTTCGTGGGAAACGAGCAAGCCTACCGGCGAGTTTTTGAGCGATTTGCAGGTTGAGGCGGACGACAGGACGGGCCTGCTTGCTGAGATTACCGTTGCCATCACGGAAACAAAAGCGCCAATACGCGCCTTTAACGCGCGCACGGCGAAGGGCAACGTCGCCATCGTCAACATTACGGTGGAGATCACGAGCACGAGCCAGCTTGAGGCCATTATGAAAAAAATCCGCAACCTCAAAGGCGTATACGATGTGACGCGGTGCACACAATAAAGAAGTCTATGAAATCAAAAGGAGAACGCATATGTTTTTTAAAATGCTTAACCTCGGCAATATGGACAACAACTGCTATATCCTGGGCGACGACAAATCGAAGCACGCCCTTTTGATCGATGCGCCGGCAGAGGCGGGCGCAATCCTTGACGTGCTGGAGGACGAAGGGCTGAAGCTGAAGTTCGTCCTTCTGACGCACTGCCACTACGACCATATCGGCGCGCTCGACGACGTATGCGAGGCGACCGGTGCAGAGGTTATGATCCATGCATTTGAAGAAGATGGCATCAATGACCCGACCGTCAACCTTGCGCTCTATGCGGGCGCGCCGTCGCCCAAAACGAAGGCATCAAAAACGCTGGTCGACGGCGACGTGATTACGCTTGGCGATATTGACGTGAAGGTACTCTACACGCCCGGGCATACGGTCGGGAGTGTGTGCTACTACACGGATGGAATGCTTTTTAGCGGCGACACGCTTTTTCTCAAGGACGTCGGTCGGTGCGACCTGCCGGGCGGCGACTTCAAAATCATCAAGCAGTCGATCAAAAAGCAGCTCTATGTCCTGCCCGACGACACGGACGTATACCCCGGCCACGGGCGCGCGACGACGATCGGCTACGAAAAGGAGCACAACAACTATATCAGACAGGATTGGGAATATGAGTATGACGATTGATACGATTGGCCACGACCTGCACTACAATGTGTGGCTCGTGGCAAAACTGTTTTTTGACGAAAATGATAGCGTTCACATTACATCAAAGGCTACCTATGGGGACGATACAGTCACGGCGGAAACGCAGCTCGTATGCGAAGGCGCGTCCCTATCCGAGACGTATTCGTTCCCGTGCCCAAGCAGTGCAGATGCTCATACGAAAAAGCGGCTGACCTCCGCCGTGTGCGGGATGTCGCTTTACCGGGCTGCGCAGAAGCTGCGCCCGCGCCGGCTCCCGTGGGGCGTAATGACGGGCATCCGCCCGGCAAAGCCAATCAGGCAGATGCTGACTGCCGGCCAGCCGGAGGAAGAGATTCTGCCCTATATGCACGCGCTCTACGGCGCAAGCGAGCAGAAGCTGCGCCTTGCGCTCGAGGTCGCAAAAAACGAGCTGCCGCTGATAGCGCAGAACGGCAAGGACGATATCGGGCTGTATATCGGTATCCCCTTCTGCCCGACGCGCTGCCTGTACTGCTCGTTCGTGTCGACCGACCTGCGGCGCACCAAGCAGTACGTACCGGAGTATTTGCGTCTGCTTGTACGTGAGATCGAGCACAGCGCGCGCCTGACCAAAGCGGCGGGCAAGCGGATACAGAGCATTTATATCGGCGGCGGCACGCCGACCTCCATCACGGCGCAGGAACTTGAGGTTCTGCTCGCCGCGGTCGCGCGCTGTTTTGACACGGGTTCCCTGGCAGAATACTGTGTCGAGGCGGGCCGTCCCGACACCATCACGCCGGAAAAATTAAGCGTGCTAAAACAATACGGCGTAACGCGGATCAGCATTAATCCACAAACGATGCACGCACGCACGCTGGAGCTGATTGGGCGCAGCCATACGCCCGATGATATCGACAATGCGTTCACGCTCGCGCGGCGCGCCGGCTTTGACAGTATCAACGCCGACCTGATTGCCGGCCTGCCCGGCGAAACGGAGGACGACTTTGCCTGGACGCTAAAGGCGATCGACGCCTACGGGCCGGAAAACATCACCGTACATACCATGTCCATAAAGCGCGGCAGCGCACTGCATGAGCGGCTTGGGGACTATGACCTGACGACGCCGGACACGGTGTACAATATGCTCGATTTGTCGCAGTCGTTTATGGCGCAGACGGGCCGCGCGCCGTACTATATCTACCGGCAGAAGAATATGCTTGGGAACCTCGAAAACGTGGGTTACAGCCTGCCGGGGCATGAAAGCCTCTACAATGTGAATATTATGGAAGAGGTGCAGAGTATTCTGGCGCTCGGGTGCGGCGGCTCGTCCAAGGCAGTGGACCGCACCGGCGAGCGGATTGAGCGGGTCTATAATTTCAAAGGCCCGATCGAATATATTACACGTTTTGATGAAATACTTGCAAAGAAGGACGAATTCTTCAGCCTGCTTGACGGCTGAAAGGCGGTGGAACCATGCTTTATATCAATTCTTGTGAATATCCCTATGTCCCGGGGCAGACAATCCGGGACTATATCGACGCGCCGTATGCGGTGTGCGCGCTGGTCAACCATGCGGTGTGCCCGCTCGACCTTGTCCCAAAGGACGGCGAAACGATCCAGCTTTTGGATGTGAACAGCCGGGGCGGCTTTTTCTGCTACCGGCAGACGCTGATTCTGATGTTTTTGACTGCGGTGCGCAGCGTTTTTGGCAAAACAAAATGTATTGTCCGCCATTCTATCAGCAAAACGACCTACTGTGAGGTTGACCTTCCTCCCGCGCTCAGAACCGACGCTGACCGCAAAATCCTCGCGTATATGCGGAAGCTGCAAAAACAGGATATGCCGATCTTACGCTCATCCTGCACAACGGAGGAGGCAGCGGAATTGTTTTTGCAGGAAGGCGACCGCTCCAGCGCGGACGCAATGCGCCATCTTGGACGCGACACGGTGAACCTGTACCAGATCGAAAACGGGCATTTCCACTTTTCCGGCGTACTGGCAGTCAGCACCGGCTGTATTGGGAAGTTTGATTTGAAAAAGTACAAAAACGGGTTTCTGCTCGGCTACCCAAACCATGAATCCGGCGGGAAAATCCCACCGTTTGACAGCGCGCCCCAGCTCTCCAAAATGATCGAGCAGTACTCGCTTTGGGAGGATGTGCTCTCTATCCGCAATGTTTCCGATTTGAACAATCACATTGAGCATGCGGACATTTTCGACATGATTTTGATGCAGGAGGGCCTGCACGAGAAAAAAATTGCCGGGATTGCCGACCAGATTAAGCAGGGTACGCCCAATATCAAAGTCGTGCTGATCACCGGGCCGTCCTCATCGGGGAAGACCACCTTTGCCAGCAAACTCGACATCCAGCTACGGATCAACTCGCTCACACCGATTAAGATTTCGCTGGATAATTACTATCTGGACGTAGAAAACGCGCTGCGCCATGAGGATGGTTCATTTAATTTTGAGGATCTTGAAGCCATCGACTATCAGCTTTTTAACGAGCACCTTGCCAGCCTGATTGCCGGCGAGGAGGTCGAAGTACCCCTGTTCAGCTTTGAAAAGGGACGCCGTCTCCCGGAGGGGCAAAAACTGCGCCTCGCGGAAGGACATGTCCTGATTGTGGAGGGGATTCACGCGCTCAATGAAAAGCTTACGAGCGCAGTGAGCGACAAAAACAAGTTCAAAATCTATATTTCTCCAATTACGGACTTAAGCTTTGACAACTACAACCCCATTTCGCCGACCGACACGCGCCTCATCCGGCGGCTGGTGCGCGACTTCAGTTTCCGGTGCAGCTCGGCGCAGCATACGTTTGATTTGTGGCCGTCGGTGCAGAAGGGCGAGGTAAAAAATATTTTCCCATGCGAAAAGAACGCCGACGTTGTGTTCAACTCGTCGATCATCTACGAATTTTGCGTGTTCAAGCGGTATGCAGAGGCAATCCTGCGCGACATTGGGCGCAGCAGCCGCCACTATGCGCTATCGCAGCGGCTGCTCGAAATTTTGTCCTACTTTCACGCCATGGACGACTATAAGATTCCGTCTACGTCGCTGATCCGGGAGTTTATCGGCGGGAGTATTTTCGGATAAAGGGGCGTGCTATTATGATTCTTTCCGCATCGCGCCGGACGGATATCCCCTGTTGTTACGGCGAATGGTTCCTGCGCCGGCTCCGGGAGGGGTATGTTCTCGTGCGCAACCCTATGAACCACGCGCAGGTCAGCCGCATCCCCCTCTCGCCCGCGCTTGTGGACGGTATCGTCTTCTGGACAAAGGACGCGCAAAATTTTCTTCCATATCTGCAAGAGATCGATAAAATGGGCTACCTGTATTATTTCCAGTTTACGCTGACCCCCTACGGCCATGACCTCGAACCCGGCCTGCGTCCCAAAGATGAAATTCTGCAAACCTTTCTCGATCTGAGCGACCGGATTGGGAAGGAACGGGTTCTATGGCGCTACGACCCCATTGTGCTTGGCGGCGAATGGACGGCCGAGCGTCACACAGAGGCATTTGCCAAGCTGTGCAGCCTCTTGTCGCCCTATACACAGCGCGTGACCATCAGTTTTGTCGATCAATATAAAAAAATCCGTTCCACGCATATCCGCGCGCTTACGGCGGAAAAAATCCGCTTGCTTGGGGAACGCTTCGGACGCATCGCCGCCGGGCATCAGCTCCCGATCGTCACCTGCTGCGAGGAGGCGGATTTGTCCGCTTTCAGTATTGAGCATGGGAGCTGCATCGATGCGGCTCTGCTGGAGCAGCTCTGCGGCTGCCCGCTCGACATCGCGCCGGACAAAAACCAGCGCAGCGGGTGCGGCTGTGCGGAAAGCATTGACATTGGGGCGTACAACACCTGCCCGAACGGCTGCCTGTACTGCTATGCAAACCGCAGCGCCGCTTCCGCCGCTGCAAGCTACAAACGGCATGACCCAAAAAGCCCGCTTTTGTGCAGCAGGCTCGCAGAAGGGGAAACGCCGCGCGAACGGAACGTAAAAACGCACAGACGTCTCCAGCAGACGCTCCCCTTTCTATAAAGCATACAAAAAACCGCCCTGCCGGGCGGCTTCTTTATACTTCTATCCATTTTACATTGACGTCGACTTGACACACATTGATCGCCGTGTACTCATATACGGCGTCGTATACGGCCGTCTGCACCTGCCTTGCAACCGTCTTTACCGCATAGCCATACCGGACAGCGATGTCGAGCGTGATGTATACGCCCTGCGGCTTCGACTCGAGGCTGCACCGCATGTTCTTCCCCACGCCTTCGACCTTGCCCGCCTCGATCTGGCAAATCGTAATAATCACGTTATCCGCGATATGGTAGTCGCCGCGGTAGCTGAAATTCGGCCGTACGACGGATTTTGTCGTCTGGAACGCATGCTTGCCGCGCTTCCCGCGGTTAAAAATCTGCAGCGTATCGAGCAGCACGCCGGAAAAATCCTTTTTAATCTCAAACGTCGGCACAGGGATAACGTGCTTGCCCTGTGTCTGGCGGATTTTTTTCGCCTTTTCAATCTCTTCCTCCGACGCAACCTCCTCAATCCGGATAATATGCTCGATTGGCCCAATCTCCAATGTTTTTGCAATCTCCTCTACCATTTTGTCGGAGGTCCCCAAAATCAGGATACTCTCCGGCTTGTAGCGGCGGATCGCATCGCGCACCTGCGCGGCATGCTCCGGGTCGCGGAACAGGGCGCGCCGGATTGAGCCGATCTTCGTCGGTTCTTTTTTGGCGGAATAGCCCGATAAAAGCTCGTTCCCACGGATCAGCAGCCCAT
>DVOF01000184.1 GCA_018713805.1 Candidatus Aphodoplasma excrementigallinarum
GCGTAATATTATCCTTTGTCATTTGTGCATTTTCCAGTCGTGCGGTGCGCATTTCTTCGAAAATCTGCGCTTTTAAGGCTTCAAATGCGCTGTTATCGTCGTTTTTGCGTGTCCGCACAAAAACGGCAATCAATATTATTATAGATAAAATCAGGGATATCATACCCGTTAAAGCCAACAAAATGTCCATCTTATCCTCCGTGTTCCGTCACTCAAACTGCCCCGTCGAGCACGTCGCGCTCGCGTTCTGCACGCTTTGCGCGGCCCATCAGTTCGCCAATGGCATCCTTTGCAGGAAGCCCTTCAAAGAGTACGCGGTGCGTGCAGGCCGTAATCGGCATCGTCACATTGTATTTTTTTGCCAGCTTATATGCTGCCGCGCAGGCATTGACGCCCTCGACGACCATATGCACCTCTTTTGTCGCTTCCTTTAGCGTTTTACCCTGCCCAATCAGGATACCGGCCCGCCGGTTACGGCTGTGCCGGCTCATGCACGTTACGATCAAATCGCCGATCCCGGTCAGCCCGGCAAACGTTTCGGCCTGCGCGCCCATTGCAACGCCGAGCCGCGCAATCTCTGCAATGCCGCGCGTCATCAATGCTGCGCTCGTATTGTCGCCGCACCCGAGGCCGACCGCCACGCCGGCTGCCAGCGCAATTACGTTTTTGATTGCGCCGCCAAGCTCGACACCGAGCAGGTCGTCGCTCGTATATACGCGGAAAAACGGGCACATAAATACGTCCTGGATAAAAAGCGGGATTTCCCCGTCCTCCGAGGCAACGACGTTTGCCGTCGCCATGCCGCGCCCGACCTCCTCCGCGTGCGACGGGCCGCTCATGACGGCGAGGCGTACGCCCGGGATTTCGTCCCGGATTACCTCCGACAGCCGCTTTTGCGTATCCGGCTCAAGGCCTTTTGCAATGTTGAGCACGACCTGCCCCCGGCGGATATGCTGCGCCAGCGTATTGGCTATGCTGCGTACCGCGTGCGATGGGGTGGCAAGGACGATTAGCTCCGCACCCTGCACACATGCGCCCATGTCGCCCGAACAGACAATGTTGTCCTGCAGCATAACGCCGGGCAGATAGGCCTTGTTTTCCCGCTCGCGCGCCAATGTGTCGGATTCTTCTTTTCTCCACGACCAGAGCCATACGTCAAACCCTTTTGCGGCCAGCAGCGACGAAACCGCCGTTCCCCAGCTTCCCGAACCAATTACAGCAATTTTCATGGCGGCCTCCTATTCCTCTTTCTTTTTTGCGCCGAGGCGCGACTCCGTCCCGTCGAGCAGGCGGCGGATGTTGGCGTGGTGGCGGTAGATTCCGAGCGCGCCCATAAAGACGGAAGTGATGATGAGCGCATAATTGTAATCTTTATCGATCAGGATCGTGAAAATAATTGATGCCACCGGGAAAATGATCCCGCCAAAGATCGACCCAAGCGAGATATAGCGCGTCAAAACCATGACGAGCAGTGCGCCGAACAGAACAATCAGCCCCAGCCGCCAGTCCAGCATAAAGATGACCGCCGCCGAGGTGGCGATGCCCTTGCCGCCTTTAAACTGGAAAAATACCGGGTAGTTATGCCCCACGACAACCACTGCGCCGCATAGATACGGCAGCAGAACGATCGCCGCGTCGTCTTCATAAAACGGGAACCACCGTGCGGTAAGATACATAATCAGATATGCGAGCGCGACGGCGATTACGCCCTTTAATACGTCGCACAGAAGCGTCAGCACGCCGAAGCGTTTTCCATAAGTGCGCATCATGTTTGTTGCACCGGCGTTGCCGCTGCCATGCTCGCGGATGTCCGTGCCGATCAGTTTTGAAATAATAATTGAAGAATTGACACTGCCAATCAAATAGGCCGCAAGCACGGCGGCCAAAGTCACCAACCAAACCATTCCCATATCCTCCAAGAAATTGAATTTCGATATATTTGTTACTTTTTATCCCCGCGTTCGCGGATGATGAAGCGGATTGGCGTCCCTTCAAAGCCGAACGCTGCCCGGAGCTGATTCTCCAGATAACGCTGGTACGAAAAGTGGAACAGCTCCGCCTTATTGACAAAGATTACGAACGTAGGCGGCTTCGTCGAAGCCTGTGTCGCGTAGTAAATACGCAGCCGCTTGCCTTTGTCGGACGGCGGCTGCACCTTTGCCGTCGCCTCGCCGATTACATCGTTGAGCATGCCGGTCGTAATGCGCCGCGCATTCTGCTCTGCCGCCGCGTTGATCATGTCGAACAGCTTGTCGACGCGCGCACCCGTTTTTGCCGAAATGAACTGGATAGGTGCGTATTGCATGAATGCCAGCGTGTCCAGGATGTCCAGCTTATAGTTTTTCATCGTATTCGTTTCTTTTTCAACAATGTCCCACTTGTTGACGACGACAATCGCCGCTTTGCCGCTCTCGTGCACAAACCCGGCGATTTTCGAATCCTGTTCCGTAATGCCCTCCGCGCCGTCAATCATAATGATACACACGTCGCTGCGCTCCACCGCCGCAAAGGCGCGGATGACGCTGTAACGCTCAATCTGTTCGTCGACCTTCGACTTACGGCGAATGCCGGCTGTGTCAATAAACGTATATTTCTGCCCATTGCGCTCATAGTGCGTGTCGATCGCGTCGCGTGTTGTGCCGGCAATGTTCGTCACAATGACGCGCTCCTCGCCCAAAATACGGTTGATCAGCGACGACTTACCCGCGTTCGGCTTACCAACGACGGCAACTTTAATGATATCTTCTTCTTCGTCGCCTTCCTCTGCGGAGGGGAAGTGCTTGGCGCATTCGTCGAGCAAATCGCCGACGCCGAGTCCGTGTGTAGACGAAATTGCGACCGGGTCGCCAAGCCCCAGGTTATAAAATTCGTAAAAATCCATCGGCGGGTCGCCCGTGTTATCCACCTTGTTGACCGCCAGCACGATTGGCTTGCCGGACTTGATCAAAAGCGCGGCAACGTCCTTGTCCGCCGCCGTCAATCCGTCGCGTACATTCACAATAAATATAACAACGTGCGCCATCTCGATGGCAAGCTGCGCCTGCGCACGCATCTGCGACAGGATTTCGTCGTCCGCCTTCGGCTCGATACCTCCTGTATCAATGAGCGTAAAGTCGCGCCCGAGCCATTCCGCGTCCGCAAATACGCGGTCGCGCGTTACGCCGGGCGTATCGTCGACAATGCTGATACGTGTGCCGGCAATTTTATTGAATAAAGTAGATTTGCCCACGTTCGGGCGGCCTACGATTGCCACTACCGGTTTTGCCATGCGTGTTGTCCTCCTGTTTTTTTTTGTATGTGCAAAAGCTTCTCTATAAAGTCGTAACCGTCGTTTAAAACGGGGGTGATCGGAACATTCAGCCTCTGTTCCAGCTCCCGGAGCGATACGTCGTCTAAGAAAATATCGTCGTCCGCGCGCAGCATGGCCGCTGGGATAAACAGCTCTGCTCCAAGCTCCTGCCCGGCAAGCTGCCCGGCGATATCACAAGCGCACACAAGGCCGCTAACCGTCACACCGCCTCCAAAAAAGTTATTTTTTATCGCATAAACCCGGATGGAAAGACCATCTACCTGCGCGCAGAGCCGCTCGGCAAGCCCTTTTATAAACGGATATGCGAGCTTGCCCGTCGCTATACTGACCTGCGCGGGATGCTTCTTCACAGATAGTTCCGATAAGGCCTGCGTAAATTCCGCTTCCATGCTCGGTATCAGGCCCACGCCGTTGTCAAGCTGCGGGAAGCCTTCATACGCTTCCTCCGGCGGGAACGGGACATCCGCCATGAGATAAAATTCATCGGACAGGTAAATAAGCGCGCTCCCACACTGCTGCCGCAGTTTTTCCTGCCACGTCTCCACCTGTCGAATCAGTGCGCGTGCGCTAGCTTTATCATAGCTTTTCAGCGGGTACAGCCCCTCGCGGTGCGCCGTCAGCCCGACCGGTACGGCCGACACACTCCCAACGTAAGGGTGGAGCGCGGCCAAATCGCGGATGGTGCAGTCGAGCGCCGCGCCGTCATTAATTCCGGGACAAAGGACGATCTGGCAGTTCATACTGATTTGGTTCTGTGCCAGTTTTTGCATAATTTCGTAAACCTCGCCGGCGTGCCGGTTGCCGAGCATCATGCGGCGCAGCTCTGGGTCGGTCGTATGGACGGAAACATTGACCGGGGAAATCCGCATCTGGATAATCCGGCTGATGTCGCGCTCTGTCAGGTTTGTCAGCGTAATGTAATTGCCCTGTAGAAAGGAAAGCCGCGCGTCGTCGTCTTTAAAGTAGACCGTCTCGCGCATACCCTTCGGGAGCTGGTCGATAAAGCAGAAAATACATTTGTTTTTGCACCGCTTCGGCGTATCCATCAATGAATTTTCAAATTCAATGCCCAAATCCTCGTAGCCGGTATATACCTCGATAATC
>DVOF01000185.1 GCA_018713805.1 Candidatus Aphodoplasma excrementigallinarum
GTTATGAAGAGCGCAAGAGCTGGAATGCTTTTTTTTATAAAATTATTGACAAAACGTATAAAAATGTTATACTGAAAGGGCATACAATTATGGGAGAAGCACAAGGGTGCACAAACCAGAAAGGAAAGGGAGAAATTTATGAAAAAGGGAATTTCAAAGGTGGTCAGTTCCATTTTGGCGATCACCATGCTGCTTTCCTGCCTGACGCTCGGCACGGGCGCATTGGCGGCAGAGGAAACTGCGGCAAACGTATTCGAGACGGAGGACGGCTTTCTCGACATTGAAGCGGAGGACCTTGTCTACGACGAGGAACGCATCGACGTGGCCAAATCGGATTTGTTTTCCGGCGGAGCGGCGCTCATGCCGCTGATCGAGGACAAGAACCAGCCGGCGCAGAGCACGCCCGCATCCGTGGAGATACAGTTTAAGGCTGACAAGGATGGCACGTATTACATATGGATGCGCCACACGGCGTCGGTAGCGCGCCTCAACGGCGGCAACCTGTGGCTGTCGCTGAACGGCGGCGTCTACAACTTCACGAACCTGAAAGCGGAAGCGGAGGAACCTGCATGGTTCGTGCTGGGGAAGGTTACGCTCAAGGCGGGGGAGACCGGCTCTGTGCGGATTTTCCCGCGCCAGGTCGTTTCAGTCAGGTATGACCGATTCATCATCAGCTGTGACGACACCTATATTCCGACGGACGATGAGCTTAACATAAAAGCGTCCGCAGAGGCGACAAGTTACCCGATCCCGACCCCGGCGCCACCCCCGGAGGCGATCGAGCCGGATGCGGACGGTACATATGACATCATCGACTTTGACGATGAGGAAAGCGTAAAAAAATACGGCTTTACAGCGAGTAAGGAAAACAAAGAGGATACGAAATATACGGCGGAATGGTACCCGAACAATGCGCGCGACCTGCACATCCAAGACGTCAACAATTTGTCGAACTTTAATACAATCAAAATCCGTGTCTATGGCAACAGCGAGGTCCCGGTCAAATTCCTGCTCCAGTTTATGAGCAACGACCCGGACACGGAGGGCGACGACTATTATGGCAAGACGTTTACCATTGACCAGGATGGGTGGCAGGAGCTGGTAATCCCCTTCTCCGAGCTTGGTGTGACGCGCTCGCCGCTCGGCTTTGACCAGATATCGTCGATTTCCCTGCGGACAAAGGGCTGGGACATTGAAAACCCGGAGGGCTCCCTGCTGTATTTTGACAAGTTCCAGCTCGTGCGTGACGAGCAAATTGCAAAAGAGGAGGAACTTTTAAAACAGGAGGCAGAGGCGCAGGCGACGTCCGACCCGAAGGACCTGTCCAAGGTAGAGGATGCGGTATGCCTGTTTTTGGGCAACGGGCACGCCTATTCCAAACAGCAGCGCGTGGCGATCGACCCGGACAACCCGGACGTGGTGCCCTTTACGGAGAACGACCGGACGCTCGTACCGGTACGCTTTATTTCCGAACAGCTCGGCGCTGATGTAACGTATGACGAGGCGACGGAGCAGGTTTCCATCAAAAAAGACGGGATTGAGATCGACATGACGATCGGCTCCAACATCGTATACAAAAACGGGCAGGAGGTCGCGCTTGATGTGGCGGCCAACACCTACAACGACCGGACGTTTGTGCCGCTGCGCGCGTGCGCGGAACTGCTCAACAAGCAGGTATACTGGCACGACATGGGCCTGATCGTTATCTCGGATTATGAGGACATCTATGACGACGATAAGGATCTGGGAATCCTGTATACGATTATCCAGAACATCATCTTCGACCGGCCGACCGGCGAGCAGATGATGGCGGATTTGCAGGCGACGAACCCGAACGACGCGCACCCGCGCCTGTTAGCGAACGCGCAGCAGATTGCGGAGATCAAGGAGCGCGCAAAGACGGACGCCGTACTGCAGAGCTGGATCGACAACATTGAAAAGAGCAGCCAGGGAATTTTAGAGCAGCCGACAGTTGAGTTTATTCCGGAGCTTGGCTACGACAACGGTATGCTCGAGGTTGCCCGCGCTGCGAAGGAAAAGCTCTATAAAATGGCGTTTTTGTACCAGTTTACGGACGACGACAAATATGCGGAGCGCGCATGGAAGGAGTTGGAGGAAATTTGCTCCTGGCCGGACTGGCACCCGGGCCACTTCCTTGACACGGGCGAGCTTTCCTACGGCGTGGCGCTTGCCTACGACTGGTGCTACGACTACTTTACGCCGGAGCAGCGCAAAACAATAGAGGATGCGCTCCACCAGAACGCGGTCATGGATGGTATCGGCGCGTATAACGGCACGACGGACAAGATGGACAGCGGCACGCACAACCGGAGCGGCTGGACAAAGGCAACGACCAACTGGAACGCGGTTTGCAACGCAGGCCTTCTGATGGCGAGCGCGGCAATTGCGAACGTATATCCTGAGGACTGCACGACGCTTCTGGGCCATATTATCAAGTCGGTTGAGCTGGCTGTGAAGGATTATGCCCCGGACGGCGGCTACGCAGAGGGGCCGGGCTACTGGGAGTACGGCACGACGTATCTCGTGTGGCTGATTGCCAGCATGGACAGCGCCTTCGGCACTAACTATGGCCTCTACCAGTGGCCGGGTGTGAGCACGACGCAATATTACGCCTCCTATGTGGACGGCCCGACGGGCTCGTTCAACTACAGTGACGGCGGGTCAAGCCATATGGACGCAACCAGCTCGTTCTGGTTTGCCAACAAGAACAACGACCCGGATTTGGCTGGCCTGCGCTATAATAAGCTGATTGAAAACGGCGGCAGCGCTTCGCCGAAGGATGTGCTCTGGTACAATCCGGACAACATCAGCGCAAGGGTCGAGCTTCCGAGCGACAGGCTGTTTAAAGGCATTGATACGGTGTTCTTCCGTACGAACTGGACGGACAGCTCGATGGTGTTTGCCGGCTTCCACGGTGGGAAGAATAACTCCAACCACGGCAACCTTGACGTCGGCACGTTCGTGCTCGATGCGGAGGGCGAGCGCTGGTTTATCGATCTGGGCGGCGACAACTACAGTTTGCCGGATTATTTTGGTTCTGGACGCCCGAACTACTACCGAATGCGTGCAGAAGGCCAGAATACTGTTTGTGTAAACCCGGATAAAAAACCGGATCAGGTACAGACCGCCCGCGGGCGTATCACGGAATATGTGTCCAAGCCAAAGGGCGCCTATGCCATCATGGACATGAAGAGCGCACTGAGCGTACTCAAGGTATCGGAGGCGCAGCGCGGCATGCTCTTCACCAATAACCGCCGCGCGGTTGTCGTGCAGGACGAGATTACCCTGCTCGAGCCGGGCGAGGTATGGTGGTTTGCGCACACGAAGGCCGATATTGAGGTTGCGCCGGACGGTAAGTCGGCGATTTTGACCCAGAACGGCAAGCGGATGAGCGCGGTCATTACGTCGGACAACGATGCAAAGTTTACGGTGATGGATGCGGTGAAGCTCCCGACCTCGCCGGAAACGCATGAGATGGAGACTGCAAACACAGGCATCCGCAAGCTGGCAATCCATCTGACCGACGTTAAGGAGGTCAACCTTGCCGTGACGTTCCGGATGCTCGAGGACGGCGAAACGGAACCTTCCTATAAATATACGTATACAAAAATGGCTGATTGGGAGATTCCGGACGGCGCGCTGGAGGTGCCGACGGCAACGGACGTGCGCGTCAACGGGCAGACGGTGGAAAACTATAATCCCTATGCGACAGATTACACCGTAATCCTGCCGTACGGTACGACGGAGGTGCCGACGGTAGAGGCGACCGCGGCGGACGGTTATGAATATACCATCACGATGCCGGAGTCGCTCCCGGGTACGGCAACGATCAAGGTATTTGACCCGAACGACCGGAGCATTTCGCAGACGTACAGCGTGTTTATCCGTGCGGAAAAGGGTGTGGAAATCGTCGCGAGCCACAACCAGGAGGGCAACACGCCGGAGAACAGTATGGACGGCGACTTTGTGTCGCGCTGGGCCGCGGAGGGCAGCGCGTGGATCAAGTATACCTTTATTGAACCACGGGAGATTTCCTCCGTATGGATTGCATACTACAGCGCGAGCGAAACGAGAAAGGCGAAGCTCGAGATCCAGGTTTCCGAGGATGGGGAAAACTTTGTTTCCGTATTCAAGGGTATGAGCACGGCGTCCGAGGTGGAACTTGAGGAGTTTAAGCTGCCGCAGCCGATGATGGTCAAGGCGGTCAAGGTACTTGGAGAAGGCAACACCGTCAATAACTGGAACGTTATTGCAGAAATTGATTTCCGTTAAGAAATATTTGAAAGCCCCGCATGTTATGCGGGGTTTTCTTTTTTTGCGGTCACTTCGGAGAGGGAGATATAACAA
>DVOF01000186.1 GCA_018713805.1 Candidatus Aphodoplasma excrementigallinarum
GTATAGTATCAGTATACCACGGGGCGGAACAGCGTGTCAAACCGATTGCGTGAAAGGGAAAACCATAGTATAATAAAAGGCGGAGGGATTAGCGTATGGAAGAAACGAATAACTGCCGGCTTTGCCCGCGCGCGTGCGGCATAGACCGGCGCCGCAGCACGGGCTTTTGCGGCATGGGGGACAGGGTGCGCGTTGCGCGCGCGGCGCTCCATCAGTGGGAGGAGCCGCCCATCAGCGGGACGAACGGCTCCGGCGCTGTCTTTTTCTCCGGATGTACGCTCCGGTGCTGCTACTGCCAAAATTATCAAATCAGCGCGGAAGGGTTCGGCAAGGAGATCAGCGTTACCGAACTGTGCGATATCATGCTCCGGCTCCAGGAGCAGGGGGCGCACAATATCAACCTGGTTACGCCGACGCAGTTTGCCGACAAGATTGTCGCGGCGCTCGACCGTATCCGCGGTAAAAAGCTGCATATCCCCATTGTATACAATAGCTCCGGCTATGAGACGGAGCAGACGCTCGCTATGCTAAACGGCTATATCGACATCTATTTGCCGGATTTGAAATACATTTCGCCGGAGCTGTCGGCACGTTACTCTGCGGCGGCGGATTACTTTTCGTTTGCGTCCCGCGCGGTCGTGCAAATGCAAAGGCAGGTGGGGCCGCCAGTGTTTGACAAAAGCAGCCTGCTCAAAAAGGGCGTTATCGTGCGCCATATGGTGCTCCCAGGCGCGTACCGCGACTCGCTCGCGCTTGTTGAATGGCTGGCGCGCCGGTTTGGCCGGGAGGACATGCTCCTCAGCCTGATGTGCCAGTATACGCCGCAGCACAAAAGCGCACAGTTTCCGGAACTCGGCCGGCGGGTGACCACATTTGAGTACCGCAAAGTGGCGGACCGCGCGGCAGAACTCGGGTTCCGGGGCTATATGCAGGAGCGGAGCGCGGCGAGTGCGGCCTATATCCCGGCGTTTGATTTGAGCGGGATTGAAAAATAAATTGCATTTCCATCAAGTGGGTGGTATAATGGTGATAGCAAAAAATTTACAGGAAGGGGTAAACGTATGAAAGGAAAAAAGATTCTTTCCCTGCTGTTGGCCGCCTTGCAGATTTCTCTGCTGCTTGCGCTGCCGATGAACGCATTTGCGGAGGAGGGGAGCGACATCGCTTCTGGAGAAAAGATCAAGGTTGCCTGTGTGGGCGACAGTATCACGGAGGGCATTGGCGTTGCAAACCCGGCGACGGACAGCTATCCGGCGCAGCTGCAGGCAATCCTGGGCGACGGCTATGAGGTAGGGAACTTCGGCGTGTCGAAGTATGCGGCGCTCCATTCGGCGGTATGGCCGTACTGGGAAACGGACAAATACACCGAGTCGCAGGAGTTTTTGCCGGATATCGTGGTAATCATGCTTGGCACAAACGACATCAAGACGGAAAACTGGGTCGAGGGCAAGGATAACTTTGTAAGGGACTACACCGAGCTGATCAACGTGTACAAGAACCTGTCGTCCCAGCCGGACGTGTTCGTTGTTTCGCCGCCGCCGATCTATCTGGACGTGAACGACGAGGTACGCCCGCCGAATAACCTGCGCTATGAGGCGATCGATTTGCTGAAGCAGGCTGCGGAGGAAACGGATTCGTACTGGATCGACGTATTCACGGCGATGGATAACCATCCGGAACTGTTCCCAGATCAGATCCATCCGAATGAGGCAGGGGCAAAGCTGCTGGCACAGACGGTGGCGGACGGGATCCTGCACCCGACAAAGCTCACGCCCTCGTGGTCGGACAATCTGGCAAACCTGCCGGAGCTTGGCGACATGGAGGCAAACCTCACGCGCGAGGAGTTTGCCATGCTGATCGTCAACATCTTTGGCCTGCAGGCGGACAGCGCGCGGACAAGGTTTGTTGACATTGACGGCTGCACGTATAAGGCGGATATCGCGTCGGCGTATGTGCGCGGTATTATCAAGGGCGTGGATGATACGCACTTTGAACCGGACGGCGCAATCACGCGCGAGGAGATCACCGTCATGCTGTACCGCGCGTGGAAGGTGCTGTTCCCGGACGAGGACTTTACCGTGACGAATACATACGAGTTTGTTGACGCAGCGGAGATTTCCGACTGGGCGGTAGAGGCGGTTACGTACCTGTATGACCGCGGAATCATGGTTGGGACGGACACGCTGACCATTTCGCCGAAGATCAACATCCCCCGCAAGGATGCGCTTACGCTGATGACGCGGATTGTGGAAAGCTACGAGAAATAAGATATTGCTATCGGAGGGCGGCCCATATGGGGCCGCCTTTTTGTGTCGGGAGTTTTTACCTATGCAGAAACATCCATTGACGAAGGCGGAAAAACATTGTATAATAAAGTCACAATAAAGAGAAGGCGGTAAGATTATGATGAAAAAAGTCGTTCCCGTCCTGTTGGCTGTGGTTCTGCTGTTTGGCTGCTGTACTGCTTTTGCCGACGAGGTCAAGGTCCCGGTGCTTTTGTATCACAACATTGCCGACAACATCCCGGGGGAGGAGTATAACCCGCTTTTAAACATCCCCGCCGATTTGTTTGAGGTGCATATGCAAACGTTGCTGGATGCGGGCTACACGCCGATTACATACGGTGAATATTACGACTATGTCGTAGATGACGCGCCGCTGCCGGACAAGCCGATTTTGATTACCTTTGACGACGGGTACTGGAGCAACTATAAATACGCGTTCCCGATCCTGAAAAAACTGGATATGAAGGCGACGATCTTTGTGATCACAGACCGGAGGGGGATGGCCCTGAGCAAGAACCCGCACTTCTCGTGGAACCAGGCCAAGGAGATGCAGGACAGCGGTGTCATTGACATTCAGAGCCATACGCACTCCCATCAGATTTTGACGGGGCTGATGGACTTTGACTTGTACTTTGAGCTGAAAACGTCAAAGAACCTGATCGAGAACAAGCTCGGCAAAAAGTGCAGCGTGCTATCGTTCCCGCAGGGGATTGCCAGCGAGCGGGAGATCCAGGCGGCAAAGGACGCCGGGTACCTGATTGCCAATAAGGTCGGCGACGTCGGCGTAAACCGGAAAAGCGAGGGGCTTTACGAGCTGAAGCGCATTACAGCACGGGCCGACTATACCGGTGAGAAGCTGCTGAGCGTTCTGGAAGAAAATATGGCATATTAAAAATACTGCGCATATTGCGCAGTATTTTTAATTTTTTATCCCAATATACCCAAATGCTCGAGTAAAATTTTCAGCCCCATCAGAATCAAAACCACACCGCCGAGCAGCTCGGCCCGGGATTTGTACTTTGCGCCGAACACGTTGCCGATCTTGACGCCCACAGCGGACAGGATAAAGGTGGTTATGCCGATCAGCGACACGGCAGCGGCGATCTGCACCTGCAAAAACGCAAAGGTAACGCCGACGGCCAGCGCGTCGATGCTCGTGGCAACCGCCAGCGGAAGCATGACCTTAAACCCAAAGGAAGCGTCCAGCTCTTCGCTTTCGCCGCGCGACTCGCGGATCATATTGATTCCGATCAGCACCAAAAGCACAAACGCGATCCAATGGTCGATGTCTGTGATAAGCGACTGGAACTGTGTTCCTAAAAAGTAGCCGATCAGTGGCATCAGCGCCTGAAACCCACCGAAGTAGAGCCCGGTGATGAGCGCGTGCCGCAGCCGGAGCCGCTTGACCGACAAGCCCTTACAGACAGAAACGGCAAATGCGTCCATGGACAGGCCAAGTGCAAGGATGAACAGTTCAATCAGGCTCATTTGCCCCCTCCTTTCTTGTGGAAAGTATCGCAGCCGGGCACAAAAATAGACTTATCCGCCTATTGCAGATAAGTCTCGTCATTTCAAACAAAGCCAGGAAACGTAGTTCCAGTATGTTGACTCCGCTGCGCCTTTGCGCCGACTACTCCCTTATACGAATGTAATCATACTATAAATACGCGGCCGTGTCAATCCTTTTTTCGACAGCAAAGCCAATTATGCGCAGGAAAAGGTGCTTTTATCCTGCGGACTTAGATACTTGATCGTAATTTGCTCCATTTGTTCCGCCTTTTCCTCCATGTCTTTTACCAGCTTCAGCTGCGTCCGCGCCCGGTCGAGGTTTTGTCCCGCGCGGCTTGTCTTAAAGTACGTGTCGCCCTCCAGATAATCCGTCAGAAAGCGCATGGCGCACTCGAGCGTCAAAAGCCGCGCGGAAAAGGGGAGGAGCTGTTTTTCCGTAGGCGTAAGAAACGCCGCCGTTTCCTCCAAAAAGCCCTTTGTAAACGATTCATAGAGCGTCAAATCACAGTAAAC
This sequence comes from Candidatus Aphodoplasma excrementigallinarum, assembly GCA_018713805.1. Classification (GTDB taxonomy): domain Bacteria; phylum Bacillota; class Clostridia; order UBA1381; family UMGS1253; genus Aphodoplasma; species Aphodoplasma excrementigallinarum. The sequence goes on from DVOF01000186.1 coordinate 4,308, forward strand.
TTTATCCAAATCCGGTTCGTCCTCCGCCGCCGAGCTTGCGCCGAACCGGATCGAATCGCCAAAGTCATACAGGATGGAACCGGGCATCACCGTGTCTAAGTCGATCACGCACACAGGTTCGCCGGTTTGATCGTCGAGCATGATATTGTTGAGCTTCGTGTCGTTATGCGTGACGCGGAGCGGGAGGTCCGGCGTGCCGAGCAACCTGGTCACAACGGCGGTGTCGCTCTGACGCGCGCGCACAAAGCTGAGCTCTTCGCGTACCTGTGCCGCGCGCCCGAGCTGGTCGCGCTCTGCCGCGTCCATCAAAGCCCGGTACCGTGCGGGCGTGTCGTGGAAATGCGCGATCGTTTCGTAGAGGCGGGAGGGATCAAAGTCCGACAGCAAAGAGAAAAACCGCCCAAACCCCCGCGCCGCATTGTAGAATATGGCAGGGGATGGTTTTTCGGAGTAGGAGCGGGCGTGGTCGATGAAGGTGTACATGCGGAAATAGTCCCCTTCCTCTGTCCGGTAAAACGGCTTGCCGTCCAGCGTGGGGATGACGCGCAGGGCGGCGCGCGGGTCGGTGTTGCCCTGCTTTGCAAGCTTTTGGCGCAGGTGCTCTGTCACGAGTACGATATTGTGCATGACCTGTTCGGGATCGTGGAATACCTCCCGGTTAATGCGCTGTAAGATAAAAGATTCGCTCGCCCGCGCGAGATACGTGTCGTTGATGTGCCCGTCGCCGTGCGGCGAAATCTCCCGATACGTATGAAACTGCGCGGCAATTTGGTTCAAATCGTACTTCGGCATTTTAACCCCTCCTACTCCTGATTGTGATTTTATCATACCACGGATTTATCGAAAAAGATTTAACAAATCGGGCCGCGTTTTTGACTTTTTCGCCAATTGGCTTGCGCTTTGGTAGAGCATAACGTATAATGGAGAGTGGAAAGGAGGCGGCGGGGATGGACTATCAGCCGACCGAGCTCGGGGAGGTGCTCCGGGTCAAGAAAATCGTGACGGTGCATTACTTTGAATATACAAAGGACTTTGCTTTTGACGGGGAGGCGCA
>DVOF01000187.1 GCA_018713805.1 Candidatus Aphodoplasma excrementigallinarum
CCTGATCTGTGGTGATACATGTCCGGAAAACAAAAAACACCCTTGTACTTTTCTGTACTTCGGATGTTTTTTGTATTATATTCTGCCAAAAGCTATTTCATTGCGCATATATCTATGTACCGGCGGTACGCTTCCTCCCATGCCGGCGCATCCTCAGGCAAATATTCCCTCAGGTCGTATGATGCCTTCACAACCGCGCGCGCCTGCTTTAACGTCTCAATCTCGCCGAGCGCAACATACTGCATCAGCGCATTGCCGATGCTCGTCGCCTCGACCGGCCCGGCTACAACGCGCATCCCCGTCGCATTTGCAATAAAGCGGCACAAAATATCGTTTTTGATGCCGCCGCCGACCATGTGAATCGTGTCCGGCACTTCCGGAAGCATTTGCGCAATCTCCTTGACCGACTTTGCGCACTCGAGCGCAAGGCTTTCCATGATCGTGCGGTTGAGCGCGCCGACCGTCTGCGGAATTGTCTGACCCGTCCGCTCTGCAAACGCGCGGATACGCCCCACCATGTCACCCGGCCGCTCAAAGGCCGCGTCGTTCGGGTTGATGATGCACGCAAACGGCTCCGCCAGAACCGCCTCGTCCTCCATCTGCTGGTAGCTGACCTCCACACCGCTCCGGCGCAGTGCGCGGCGGCTCTCCTGCTGGATCCAAAGCCCCATGATGTTGTGCAGGAAACGGTATTTTCCAAATACGCCACCCTCGTTCGTATAATTGTAGCCATAGCTCTGCTCCGTGATGATCGCCTCATCCGTTTCCGCACCGAGCAAAAGCCACGTACCGCAGCTGATATACAGGCTCTTTTCCGGCGCGTCCATTGGCGCGGCGACAACGGCCGATGCCGTATCGTGCGATGCAACAGCCACAACAGGCACGGACGGTACGCCGAGCTCGCTGCACAGTTCCTCGCTCAAATAGCCGGCCACGCTGCCGGGCTGAATCATGGGCGCAAACTTGTTGGTAAGCCCAAAGCGCGCCAGCAGCGCGCCGTCAAACGTCCGGCTTTTCGCGTTCAGCATTTGACTTGTCGAAGCAATCGTATATTCAGTGCGCTTTTCCCCCGTCAGGAAATAATTGAACAAATCCGGCATAAACAGCGTCGTTTCCGTGCAGGAAAACACCGGCTCCTTTGCGCTGCACATATACTGAAACAATGTATTAAAAAACGTAAACTGGATTCCCGTGCTGTCGAACACAGCGCGCTTTTCCTCCTCGGTGAGGCTGACCGCGTCTGTACGCGTATCACGATAGTGGTACGGGTTTTGCAGCAGCCGGCCCTCTGCGTCGAGCAGGCCGTAGTCGACCCCCCACGTGTCGATCCCGATTGCGCTGATTTCTGTGCCAGTGTTCTTGCATTTGAGTATCCCCTGCTTGATTTCATGGAACAGGCGCAAAACGTCCCAGCAGAAACTGCCGCGCACCATGACCGGGTCGTTGTCGAAGCGGTGTACCTCCTCCGACAGCAGCTTTCCGTCCTTCAGCTCAAACACGACCGCGCGGCCACTCGATGCACCAAAGTCAAAGGCCAATACCTTTTTTCCCATCGCCGCAGCCTCCTTATCGCTTGGAAAGTACGTCTTTCTCGTACTGCTTCACTTCGTCGAGCCAGCCAAACCCGCTCGCAACGCCGTTCCGCTCCAAAAATTCGTCCCATACGACGCCCCACGGCATCGCTTTCAGCTCCTCCATCAGGGCGAGGCGCTTCGTGTAGTCGCCGCTGTATTCCGCCTCGAACAGCGCGTTTACCGGCTCCAGAAGGCCCATCAAAAGCGCCTTCTGCGTGTTGCGGATCCCGATCACCCACGCCGCGACGCGGTTGATGCTCGCGTCAAAGAAGTCAAGGCCAATATGTACCTTGTCAAACAAGTCGTGCCGGCACAGCTCCGCCATAAGCCGCTGCAGCTCCTCGTCGAGGATGACCACATGGTCGCTGTCCCAACGAACGGGGCGGCTCGTGTGCAGCAGGATGCCCGGCACAAAGTCAATCACACCCGTGATTTTGTCGGACACGTACTCGGTCGGGTGGTAATGGCCCGTATCGAGCGTTAGGAGCGTCTGGTGCTTAACCGCATAGCCCATGTAGAACTCGTGTGAGCCGACGGTATAGCTCTCCGCGCCAATCCCGAACACCTTGCTCTCCACTGCGTCGAGGTTATGCTCCGTTTTCTTTTCAAAAATTTTGTCAAGCGAGTCCTCCAGCTTGCGCCGGTAGATGTAGCGGTCCGCCGGGATATCCTTCATCCCGTCCGGAATCCATACGTTCGTAACGGCTGTGGTCTTCAGCTCGCGCCCCATGTAATCTGCAATCTCGCGACACGCGATACAATGCTCGACCCAATAATTGCGGATGCCGTCGTCCAGGCTTGAAAGCGTCAACCCATCCGCTTTGGGGTGGGAGAACAGCGTCGGGTTAAAGTCGAGGCCAAGCCCCTCCTCTTTGGCGAACGCCACCCAGTTTTCAAAATGCTCCGGACGCAGTGCATTGCGCTCCACAGCTTTGCCGTCTGTTTCGGCATAAATTGCATGCAGGCTCAGGCGGTGCTTCCCGGCGATAAACGAAAGCATCTTTTTGATATCCGCGCGCAGCTGCTCCGGCGTCTGCGCCTTGCCCGGATAGTTCCCCGTCGTGGCAATCCCGCCGGAAAGCGCGCTCGCATTCACCTCAAACCCGTCGATATCGTCGCCCTGCCAGCAATGGATGGAAATCGGAATTTTGCCAAGCTTTTCAATTGCCTGTTCCGTGTCCACCCCCAGCTCTGCATACCTCTGTTTTGCGATTTCATACATACTCAAATGGATTTCCTCCTCTATTTCATACTTTTTATTGGTATTTTACCACAGAAGCAAAGCAAAAACAACAGGAAATCCCACTTTTTCTGTTTAACTTTTTAGTTTTTATCCGCATATAATAAAATAAATCATGTTTGCTGTATTTTGGCAGAAGGAGGCATTTATGAACATGGAACGCGCACACTACGAATTTACGCTTCCGCCGCTGTGCTACGACTTCGACGCGCTGGAGCCGTACATTGACACGGAAACCGTATATTTGCACCACAACAAGCATTTCCAGACCTATACGGATAACCTCAACGCCGTTTTAAAAAAATATCCCCGGCTTTGGCGCTACAGCATTGAGGAGCTTTTGACCCGGCCAAAGCTATTGCCCAAAGACGACCAGACAAAGCTGATAAATAATGCCGGCGGCTACTATAACCACGATTTTTATTTCCGCAACCTACGCGCCGGCAAACCGGGCAACCGCCCTTCCGGTGCGCTGGCAGCCGCAATCGAGGCAACATTTGGCGGCTTTGAACCGTTTAAAGACGAGTTTACCAAGCAAGCACTCGCCGTATTTGGCTCCGGATACCTCTGGCTGGTAAAAAGCGGCGGCAGGCTCGGGCTGCTCCCAACCAAGAACCAGGACGCGCCCATTACATACGGCTACACCCCAATTGCATGTATCGACGTATGGGAGCACGCCTACTATTTAAAGTACCACAACCGGCGTGTGGAATATATCCAAAACTGGTTTTACATCGTAAACTGGGCCATGTCGGAACGCATGTATGCTGAATCGTAAAAAAGGTATCCTTTGCAGGATACCTTTTTTCTATCTCGTTTCGATCTTGCGGATCCGGTCAATCATGTCGGCCGCAAGCTCGCCTGCCATTTCCGCGTTCATGCCCTCGCTGATGATGCGCATGGACGGCGCGGAAGAGTCCGGAACGACCAGCACCCAGCCCTTGTCGTCAAATATCTTGATTCCGTCGGTCAGGTCTGTATCATAACCCCGAAACTGCTCGATCAGTTCCTTGATAACGGTGCCCTTCCGTTCGGCGCGGCAGTAGACCTTATCGCTTGTGATAAAGTACTGCTCCGCCTCCTCCATCAAGCGGGAAAGCGGCTGCCCGCTCTCCGCGAGATACACAAGCAGGCGCAGCAGCGCGCCCGCGCCGTCAAAGTGGAGCACGAACTGCTCCTCCCCGCCGCTCTGCGCAACACCGCGCATAAAGTCCGGCTGGTCGATTTTGGTATAAACCACCTTGCGTCCATACCGTTTTGCCAGCCTGGTCAGGCTCTGTGGCGCAGAAACCGGGAGCACCACATCCCCGCCGGATCCGCTCTGCAACGCAATAATGACGTCCAGCGCAAGGACGCTGTTCCGGTCCAGGATGCGGCCGTTCTCATCCATTAAAATCAGATGCTCGCACTCGTCGTCGAGCGCCGCGCCAAACAAAAAGCCCTCCTCCCTGACCCGGGCGGAAAGCGCGCGCAGCGCGGCGGATTGGATCGAGTCGATTTTTTCGTCGGTGACGACTGCCTCCGCGCCGACCTCGGCGCAAATGCGGCTGATGATGTCCGCGCCGGTTTTATTCTGCGTATTGACGAGGATTTTTTTCTCCAGCGGTTCTCCCGTCGTACGTTTCAAAATATCACGGATATAAAATTCCTTATAATTCTGGACGCTGACGGCCTTTTTCACGTCGCTGCCCTCCGCGCGGACAAAGTCCTCGCGTTCGTACAGGTTTTCCAGCTTCCGCTGGAGCTTGCTCCCAAGGTCGCAGCCGGTTTCATCCATAAAGTCGATTTTGATATAACAGCCGTCCGACTGCCGCAGGGCGCAGATATGCGCGCCGCCGTCCAGGTTGTAAAACCGCACCGCAAAGCGCGTCATCGCCCCGAGCTGTACGCCGCAGTCGTACACCTCGCACCCGGCCGACATCAACCCGCTTTTCAGTGCGCCGCCAAGCATGTCCGCCGAAGCGTCGCCGCAGACGCTGACCGCGACCCTGCCGCTTTTGACAAGCGCGCCGAATGCCGCGCCGAGGCGCGACACCGACTCCGGCGTAACGTCGACGTTGATCTCGCCTCGGATCCGCCCGGACTCGAACAGCGTCTTTTTGTGAACCGATTCCCACACTAAATTGGTATGCACCTGCGTTTCCGGCTCGACAGTCTTGTTGGGCCATAGCTTGATCGACGGCTTGATGACGCTCCGCTCGCCGATTTTGCACGCATCGCCGACCACGGACTGCTCATAGACGCAGACCGACGGTTTCAGCTTTGCCTTCTCGCCAATCACGCAGGCGCGCAGCTGGGAAAAGGCGCCGATGTGCGCCCCACTGCCGACAATGCTCTTCTTGATATTGGCCATCCGGCCGATATGCGCGCCGCTCTCGAGCACGCTGTATTCGCTGATGACCGCGCCTTCGCTGATACGGACGCAGTCGCCGATATAGACCGGCGCGTGCAGCTCAACCCCCGGCTCAATCGTCACGTCCGCGCCGATGTAGATCCCATCCGAAATCTGCTTTGCCGCGAGCGGTACGTCAACCTTCCCGGCAAGCATGTCGTACTGGCACGACATATAGGCAAACGTATCGCCCACATCGCACCAGTACCCCTCGGCATTATAGCCATAGAGGCGCTTTTTTTCGTGCAGAAGCGCCGGGAACAGGTCGCAGGCAAAGTCGATTGCGCCCTCCTGCGGCGCATGGTCGAACACTTCGGGTTCTAAGATATAGATGCCCGTGTTGACCATGTCGCTGACGACCTCGCCCCAGGCAGGCTTTTCGATAAAGCGAGTGATGCGCCCGTCCGGCTCCGTCACGACAACGCCGTACTCGAGCGGCACATCGACCTGCTTGAGCACCAGGGTCGCGTCTGCGCCGTTCTTTTTGTGGAAGTCCAGCGCGTCGCTTAAGTCAATGTCCGTCATCGCGTCGCCGCTGATCACCAGAAACGTACCGTCCAGGAAGCTGCGCGCATTTCTGACGCTGCCCGCCGTGCCGAGCGGCGTTTCCTCGATAAAATAGGAAATCGAAACGCCATACTCGCTCCCGTCGCCGAAATACTCCATGATTTCTCCCGGCATGTAGCGCGCGGTAATGCCGATTTCCGTAATCCTGTGCTTTTTGAGCAGCGCAATCGTATATTCGATTGCCGGCCGGTCGAGCAGGCGGACCATTGGCTTCGGTCTTGTGCACGTCAACGGGCGCAGCCGGCTGCCCTCGCCGCCCGCCATGATGATTGCCTTCATACCTTTCCCTCGCTTTGTCACGTCCGGCCCCGCTAAGCAGGGCCGCGTTTTTTCCCGCGGCTTTTTGGCCTGCCGCGGCTTTTTCATGCCGTGTTATTATTTGCATTAAAAGGCGCATTATACGCCAAAGCGACCGCCGCGACATATTTTTTCTGCATTTTGAATATACATAGGCAATAAGACATGCTTTTCCTAAGAAAAAGCTTTGATAATCAACCCAAAGGAGAGAACGTACCCTATGTGCAAAAACGGTTCCATGCGTAAATTCAAAACAATCGTCGTCGATAAATCGAGCCTATATACCGCGCTTGCCATCCTGTCTTCCGCTGCGCTGCTCGTGTATGGCGCAATCGCCTGCGCCGGCTTTTTGTTTTCCCACCTCTCCATCACCGACGAGGAAAATCTGCTCGCCCGTGCCTCGCTTGAGTCCGCCATCCCGGCGCTCGGCGACAGCGGCGCGCGGCAAACGCTTGCAAAAAAAGCCGCAAATGCGCTGCTCGGTTTTGACATATCCGACCCAAAAACGATCCTCTACAGCCAGATCGGCGGCCTGAAAATCGCGAACGCGCAGGCCGCGGACGCACAAACGGCCAAAAATGCGCAAGCAGAAAGCACGCCCGCCCCCTCTCCGACGCCGGCAGCCGAGGACGACGGGGAACGCTACCCTATCGTGGAAACAAGCAGCGTCGTAGGCGGAATCGCAAACACCGGCACCAATAAATCCCTCTATGTCAACAACGAGACGAGCTTTGACATCGACATCAATAGCCTGTTAAACGAACCGCTTGCCATCCAGAAGCAGGACGGCCCGCTCGTGCTGATCGTGCATACGCACACAACGGAAAGCTATACCCCCTCGGGTCAGTATTCCTACTCGCCGGAGGAAAGCACGCGCACGCAGGACAAAAACTTCAACGTCGTGCGCGTTGGGGACGGGATTGCGGCAGAGCTGCAGGCCGCGGGTATCAACGTCATCCACGATACATCCATCAACGACTACCCGTCCTATAACGGGTCATACAAAAAGACGCTCGGCGTGATTGAGTCGTATCTTGCCCAGTATCCGTCGATCCAGGTCGTGCTCGACGTACACCGCGACGGCATGACAAGCGCAGACGGCACCAAATACAAAGTGACCGCCGACATCGGCGGCGAAAAGGCCGCGCAGGTCATGGTGCTGTGCGGCAGCAGCGAGGGCGGGCTATCCCACCCGGACTGGCTCGAAAACCTAAAGCTCGGCCTGCGTATCCAGGACGTACTGACGACCGACTACGAGGGCCTCGCCCGCCCGCTCCACCTTGTAAAGGAACGCTATAACCAGCATGCCACCAAAGGCTCCATGATCTTGGAGGTCGGGACGGACGGGAACACGCTCGACGAGGCGCTCGTCACGGCAAAGTACGTCGGCCGTGCTATTGCAAAGGTGTTAAACAGCCTGTAAACACGGAATGCCTCTTTTAAAACCGTTTCTAAACACCAGGTTAGAAACGGTTTTTTGTCAAATTCTATCGAGAAACATTGAGCAATTGCCTGCCGTGTGGTATAATGTAAAAAAATAGGTTTTTTTCTTAGTGGAAGGAGAAGATTTTGTGGTATATACCGCACATTACGGCTCCCCTCTCGGCCGTATCCTGCTCGCCGGCAGGGAGGGCGCCCTTGTCGGGCTTTGGTTCGAGGGGCAGAAATACTTTCCCGGCTCTGTGCGCGCCGAAACGGCGGAAAATGAGGATACGCCGGTTCTCCGGCAGGCCGCACAATGGCTCGACCGCTATTTTGCAGGCGAAAGGCCGGCGATCGGCGAGCTGAACCTCGCGCCCTCCGGGAGCGAATTCCGCAAGGAAATCTGGAACATGCTCTGTGAGATACCATACGGCGAGGTTACGACGTACGGCAGGCTTGCAAAAGAATTTGCTTCCCGCTATGCGGGTGCAAATATGTCGGCCCAGGCAGCCGGCGGCGCCGTCGGCCACAATCCGATTTCTATCATCATCCCCTGCCACCGTGTGGTGGGCGCAAACGGGAGCCTGACCGGCTATGCCGGCGGCGTGGATAAAAAGCTTGCGCTGCTTACCCACGAAGGGGCTGATTTGTCCGGTTTATTTGTGCCCAAAACGGGCAGCGCGTTATAATATTGCCAAGCCGTTGGCATAACACAAATGAAATTATGGAGGTACAACATGGACAGTCTGATTTTAGCGGCAAGCGTAGTATTCCCGATCTTTGCGCTGATTGTACTCGGATACTTTCTCCGCCGCATCAAAATGGTGGACGAGCATTCGCTCGGGGTTATCAACAAGCTTGTATTCAAGGTGTTTTTGCCGGTATTGCTGTTTTATAACATCTATACGACGGACGCTGCTACGGCCTTTGACGGGCCGTTCCTGCTCTACGCCTTGACCTGTATCCTCGTCATTACGCTCCTGCTGTTTTTGATCGTGCCCCTGTTTGTCAAGGAAAACAGCCGGCGCGGCGTGTTTATCCAGGGGGTGTTCCGCAGCAACTTTGTCCTCTTCGGCCTGCCGGTGACGGTGCTCCTGCTCGGCGAGGATGGCGCCGGGCTGACTAGCGTGGCAATCGCCATGGTCGTGCCGGCCTTTAACATCCTTGCCGTCATATGCCTCGAGGTGTTCCGCGGCGGGAAGCCAAGCCCGTTGAAAATCCTGAAAGGGATCGTCACAAACCCGCTTATCATCGCGTCTGTGCTCGGGATTATATTTCTGGCGTCCGGGATCAAAATCCCCGACTTTGCCGAGGGCGTCGTACGCGATATTTCCCGTGTGGCAACGCCGCTTGCGCTGATTGCGCTGGGCGGTTCGTTCACCTTCACCGCCGTGAAGGGCAATATCCCGATTCTGTCGTGGGCCGTGGTGCTCCGCTTGATCGTCATTCCAGTGGCGGCGCTGGGCATTGGCGCGCTAATCGGCTTCCGCGGCGCGCAGATCGTCGCGCTTCTGAGTATGTTTGCCTCCCCGACTGCCGTGTCATCCTACACCATGGCACAGCAGATGGACGGCGACAGCGACCTTGCGGCGCAGATTGTCGTCTTTACATCGGCGTTCTCGATCCTGACGATGTTTTTGCTGATTTTCACGCTCAAGTCACTGGCGCTGATCTGAGCTTTTCCATTAAGAAACGCAGGAATCGGGCGCAATATGCAGTTTATACAAAAACTCTTTGCAAAATTTATCAAAAAATATCAGAAAGACGGTTGTTCCGGCCGTCTTTTTATTGTATAATAGATATGATAAACAGGTAGTTAAATATCTCGTTTTTCTGCGCTGTTTATCGACTGGGGAACAACACGTACCGGCACATTTACAAATTAAAATTAATCTTGTAAAGGGGCGATGGAATATGTATTTGATCAAAAAGAAAGAACGGCTCAACCCGACCGTCACGTTGATGG
>DVOF01000188.1 GCA_018713805.1 Candidatus Aphodoplasma excrementigallinarum
ATACAGTTAAACAAGGCATGACCTATAAGAAGGTTGTCATGCCCTGTCTTAGTTGCTCTTCTAATAAATAAGATTTTACCAGCGTTTCATGTTTTTTTCAAATTTGCTTATGTATGCTTCTTTAAGTTCCTCATCACTAATTCCATAGCAGAGGAGAACATCGTTGTAATACATCAGAACATCTGCCATTTCTTCAACAAGATGCTTTCGTAGGCCACCATCTTCAAGTGACTCGTTTTCTCCATTTTTCTTAATAATATCTACAACTTCACCTATCTCACCGATCATCCACAACAATTTATGTTTACCAGCTTCAGGACAAATTGTTTCCCACTTATCACTATATTTTTCTTGTAATGTCTGTTGCATAGTAAGCATTTCTCTAATGCTAAAGCCGTTCATGGTTTCCACCTCCATTTTCGATTTGGCATACCTCTAACCTGCCTAAAGTATAGCATAAAAAGAAAATTGTTTGCAAGCAATCTTTATCCATCCCTAATGGTGGCGCACTTACTCACCACCCGCAAGCGGGCGGTGGTACTGCCTGACGGCACCCTTGACGGCCTCCAGCTTCGGTGCTTTGCGGCAACCAAGAGGGGCTTAAGCCCCTCTTTATCAAAATGTGTTCTTTTTAGGGAATAACCCCTTGAAAAATTGCTTACTGGTAACAATTCTATGCAAAGCTGTGCAGAACCGGCAAGGCTGCCCAAAGGGTCAAATATACCCCAGCCGCCCCAGGTTTGCCGAGTGCGCGTGGCAGATGGCGATGGCGAGCGCGTCCGCCGTGTCGTCCGGCTTTGGTATCGCCGGCAGGTTGAGCATAATCTTTACCATGTTCTGCATCTGCGCCTTGTCCGCACGGCCGTAGCCGGTGATGGCCTGCTTCACCTGAAGCGGCGTATACTCAAAGTCGGGCACGCCGCGCTGCGCCGCGCACAGCAGCGCCACGCCGCGCGCGTGGGCGACGGTGATCGCCGTTTTGACGTTCGTGTTAAAAAACAATTCCTCGACCGCCACCGCCTCCGGCTTATACTTGCCGATTATTTCGTCCAAGTCGCGGTAGATACTTTGCAGCCGCCGCGTCAGCGGCGTATGCGCCGGCGTCGTCACCGCGCCGTACGCAATCGTCTTAAACTTGTTGCCCGTAAAGTCGACGACGCCCCAGCCGACGATCGCAATGCCGGGGTCGATCCCTAAAATTACCATGTGTATGTCTGCCCCTTTTCCCTTTCTGTGGAATTGCCCACATATGCCGCCTCGTTTCCGCCCCGCGTCGTGCAAGCCGCCTGTACCGCGCTTCAGGCACGCCGCGCTGGCGAAAAAAACTCCCGTTTTTGTCGCTTTTCTCTTGTGTTGCCGCCTTGATTGTAGTATAATCATACTTGAAAATGTATCATTTTACAATATATGAATTATAATCGGTATACATACAGTATACCATATCAGGGAGGAAATGCAAATGGCAAAAGAAAAAGTTGTTCTGGCTTACTCCGGCGGGCTGGACACCTCGATCATCATCCCGTGGCTCAAGGAGAACTATGACTACGAGGTAATCGCCGTGTGCGGCGACGTAGGACAGGGCAAGGAGACGGAAGGGCTTGAGGAAAAGGCGCTCAAAACCGGCGCGAGCAAGCTCTATATCGAGAATTTGCAGGAAGAATATGTAACGGACTTTATCTGGCCGACGCTGAAGGCCGGGGCCGTGTATGAGGGCAAGTATCTGCTCGGCACGTCGCACGCGCGCCCCTGCATTGCAAAGCGGCTTGTCGAAATCGCAGAGAAGGAAGGCGCAACGGCGATCTGCCACGGCTGCACAGGCAAGGGCAACGACCAGGTACGCTTCGAGCTGACGATTAAGGCGCTTGCGCCGCACCTTAAGATTATTGCGCCGTGGCGCATCTGGGACATCAAGTCGCGCGAGGAAGAAATCGACTACGCACAGGCGCGCGGGATTGAGGTTCCGGTTACGAAAGAGGACAACTATTCGATGGACCGCAACATCTGGCACCTGAGCCATGAGGGGATGGATCTGGAAGACCCGGCAAACGAGCCGAACCTGGACAAAATCCTGAAACTGATGGTTTCCCCGGAAAAGGCGCCGGACAAGCCGACATACGTGACCATTGACTTTGAAAAGGGTATCCCGACCAAGATCGACGGCGTGGCATACGGCCCGGTCGAGCTGGTAAAGAAGATGAACGAGATTGCGGGCGCAAACGGCGTTGGCATTGACGACATTGTGGAGAACCGTCTTGTCGGCATGAAGAGCCGCGGCGTGTATGAAACGCCGGGCGGCACGGTGCTCTATGCGGCGCACCGCGAGCTGGAGTATCTCTGCCTTGACAAGCAGACGCTCCACTATAAAGCGGACGTGGCGAACAAGTTTGCCGACCTCGTATACGACGGCCTGTGGTATACGCCGCTGCGTGAGGCGCTGTCCGCATTTGTTGACAGCACGCAGGAAACGGTGACCGGCACGGTGCGGATGAAGCTGTATAAGGGCAGCTGCACGCCGGCGGGCACAACGTCGCCGTACTCGCTTTACGACGAGGACATTGCGACCTTTGACGCGGACGAAGTGTACGACCAGAAGGATTCGGCCGGGTTTATCAACCTGTTTGGCCTGCCGCTCAAGGTGCGGGCAAACATGCTGCGGCGCAACGGGATAAAAAAGATATAACATAGGGATAAACTTAACAGTGGGCGGGCATATGCCCGCCCGTTTTGTATAATAGCCAAAAGAAAGGTTTGATGAACAATGAAATTATGGGGCGGCCGCTTCTCGAAGGCCACCGACGCTAAGGTCGACGACTTCAACTCCTCCATCCGGTTCGATATGCGCCTGTACCGGCAGGATATCCGCGGCAGCATGGCGCACGCGGCAATGCTGGGCAAGCAGGGGATCATCCCGCAGGAGGACGCGGATTTGATTGTAAAGACGCTCGGCGAAATCCTCTCCGACATTGAGGCGGGCAAGGTGGAGTTTTCCGTGGATGCGGAGGACATCCACATGAACATTGAAACCATTCTGACCGAGCGCATCGGCGCGGCGGGCAAGCGCCTGCACACGGGGCGGAGCCGCAACGACCAGGTGGCGCTCGATTTGCGCATGTATATCAAGGACGAGATTACGGAAATCAAGGAACTTATCGTTTCCCTGATGGAGACGCTTCTGACGCTCGCGCAGGCGCACACCGGCACAGTCATGCCCGGCTATACGCACCTGCAAAAGGCGCAGCCCGTCACGTTTGCCCATCATATGATGGCATATTTTGAGATGCTCAAACGCGACGTCGGCCGTCTGGACGATACATACAAGCGCACCAACGTCTGCCCGCTTGGGTCGGGCGCGCTCGCCGCGACGACGTACCCGCTCGACCGGGAAGCAGTCGCGCGCGAGCTTGGTTTTGACGGTGTGACGCAAAACTCCTTAGACGGCGTAAGCGACCGCGACTTTGCGCTTGAGCTGCTAAGCACGCTTTCCATTTTGATGATGCACCTGAGCCGGTTCTGCGAGGAGCTGATTCTCTGGAGCAGCCACGAGTTTTCCTTTGTGGAGATGGACGACGCGTACTCGACAGGCTCGTCTATTATGCCGCAAAAGAAAAACCCCGACGTGGCGGAACTAATCCGCGGCAAAACGGGCCGCGTATACGGCGATTTGTGTGGGCTTTTGACGGTCATGAAGGGGCTTCCGCTCGCCTACAACAAGGACATGCAGGAGGACAAAGAGCCGGTATTCGACGCAATCGATACGGTGAAGCTGTGTCTGCCGGTGTTCACCGACATGCTCGCTACCATGAAGGTGAAGGAGGACGCGCTCTTGCAGGGCGCAAAGGGCGGCTTCACGAATGCGACCGACGCGGCGGACTACCTCGTTAAAAAGGGGCTCCCCTTCCGCGAGGCGCACGCAGTCGTGGGCAAAATGGTTGCTTATGCGCTCGATCATAATAAGTCGCTCGACCAGTTCCGGATGGAAGAATTTAAGGCCTGCTCGCCGATTTTTGAGGAAGATGTCTACGACGCGATCAGCATGGAAACGTGTGTCAATGGGCGCAGCATCGTCGGCGGGCCCGCTGTGGAAACGGTGAAACGGGCGATTGCGGCCGGCCGGGCTTATGTCGAGCAGGTAAAATCTCAATCCGGGGGAGAAAAATGAAATTTACATACAAAAATACGCTGCACGCCTGCTATACCGGTATGGTGACGCAGGCGGCAATCAACAACCTTGCACCGCTTTTGTTTGTTATCTTTCAGGATTCGTTCCAGATTTCGCTGGAGATGATCGGGCGGCTTGTCCTGATCAACTTTGGCGTACAGCTTGCCACCGATATTGTGGCGGCAAGATACGCCGACAAAATCGGCTACCGGCGCTGCGTCGTCGGCGCGCACCTGTTCTGTGTGCTCGGCCTGCTGGGGCTGTCGCTCTTTCCCATGGTTTTCCCCTCGCCGTACGTGGGCCTTGTCTGCGCGGTCGTGCTCTACGCGATCGGCGGCGGGCTGATCGAGGTTTTGGTCAGCCCCATGGTGGAAGCAATCCCGGGAGACGGCAAGGCGCTGTCCATGAGCCTGGCCCACTCGTTCTACTGCTGGGGACAGATGGCAGTCGTCCTTGTGACGACGCTGATTTTGTATCTGATTGGGCAGGATTTGTGGTACATCCTGCCGTGGCTCTGGGCTGTGATCCCGTTTTGCAACATGCTCCTGTTTATGCGTGTACCGATTGCCCATCCGACCGGCGGTGGGGACGCCATGCCGGTACGCAAGCTCTTTTCTAAGCGTACCTTCTGGGTTTTTCTGATTATTATGATGTGTGCCGGTGCGTCGGAGCTTTCCATGTCCCAATGGTCGTCCCTCTTTGCGCAGAAGGGGCTCGGCGTGCCAAAGGTCGTAGGCGATATACTCGGCCCATGTATGTTTGCGCTTTTGATGGGCATTGGCCGGCTTGGGTATGGGCTGTGGGGCGGGAAAATCCGCCTCAAATATGCGCTGTCCGGCTGCGCGCTGCTCTGCATTGCATGCTATTTGACCGTGTCTCTGATGAACAATCCTGTCCTCTCGCTCGCCGCCTGCGCGGTATGCGGCTTTTCGGTCAGCCTGATGTGGCCCGGCGCCATCAGCATGTCGGCAAAAAGCTTCCCGCTTGGCGGGACGGCAATGTTCGGCCTGCTCGCCATGTTCGGCGACTTGGGCTGCTCGCTCGGTCCGTGGATAACGGGGGTAGTTGCAGGAGCGATTGAGTCGGGTATATATACTGTAAAAACCACATTGCTTCAGGCCGCAACGCTGGAACAAATGGGTCTCAAGTGTGGCATACTTGTCGCAGCCGTATTCCCAATGCTCTTGCTGCTATGTGTTTTATTTTTAAAAAACAAACGCACACAGGCTGACTAAGATTAAAACATCAATTAAAAATCCGTACCAAATTGGTACGGATTTTTTGCTGCCTATGTACGCTTACATCCCAAAAATCGCCTTGCAGATCCCACATAAGAATTTCGGCATTTTGATCACAACAATTTTCACAGCATGACCCCTCTTTCTTTACTATTTTTTGAAACAGAAACAGATACCGAGCGCTACGATGATGATTGCCTCCACACCTGCGATAAAGTGGATTGGCAGCAGGAGTGCAAGCATGATCCCGGCGCAAAGCGCAATCGACGCCCAGATCACATATTTAAAAAAGCATCCCATAGCACCCCTCCCATATCTTCGGATAATTCATTATATGTTGGAGGGGGAAAAGTGTGAAAATATCTACGCCATTATGCCCCGGGAAATAAAAAAGGCGCCGCCGTATAGACAGCGACACCTTTTCTTCATATTAATCGTTTACAATCCGTCGACTATCGGATGAGCTTACCAAGCTTGTCGAGCGTATTGTAGAGTAGTACAGCCGCCTCAGCACGGGTTGTATTGCCTTCCGGCTGGAAGCTGCCATCATCATAACCGTTGATAATACCCATGTTCTTGAGTGCAAATACTGCATCTCTTGCATAGTCGGCAATCTGATCTTTATCCGTGAAATCGTATTCGTCCGTGCTTGTGTCAAGCCCTGCCGCACGGATCATACGGTAAAGCATCAGCGCCATATCCTGACGGGTAATCTGGTCGCCAATTCCAAACAGGCCATCGCCGATACCCTGCGTAATCCCGTTCGTTTCAGCAGATGCAATATACGGCGAATACCATGCATTCTGTGCGTCTGTGAAGCTCGGAGAAGCACTCATATCGATTGCATCCGCGCCGTACAGGCCAACTACCGTAATCTTGATGAACTCTTCTCTCAAAATCGGGTTGTTCGGGCCAAAGGAACCGTCGTCATACCCCTCGAAAATCCTTCTGCTGCTCAGTTCCTTGATTGCCTCCTGCGCCCATACGATATCGTCAATATCATTGTAGTTCGGTTCCGGTACCGCTGTCGGTTCCGAAGTCGGCTTTACAATGATCGTGCCGTCATCCGGATTACCCGGGTAGCTTGGATTACTCGGGTTGCTCGGATTACTCGGGTTGCTCGGGTTGCTCGGAGTCCCGCTATTATACTGATTTACCGCCGCCGTAAACGCCGCATCCAACTGCTCAAATGTGGAAGGATTGCTGTTTCTAACCGATGTAATAACATTTACCTTCTGGTTGCTCGTCAAGCCGCTGTACTTGCTCATGTTTGTCAGGCCGAGATCGCTCCCATATGTGTCGATGAAGTGCTTCGCATTCATCGTGTTGCCGTCCTTCGGGCTCGTAACACCAGCAATGATTACCAATTCTTTGAAGCTCTCTTCCATATCTGCCGCATTCTCAAACCCAGCGCCGAACATGGAATCGATGACTTTCTGAGCAGCAGCCTCTGACATGTTGCCAGCCGTCAGCTCTTTGTAATACTCTTCTACATCTGCGTAGTTTTTAAGCTCCGCCAAATCCGGAACGAGACTGCCATTAAGCGCCTGTGCATACAGCTCTCTATTGATTTCTACAACTACATCCGGCAAAATGTCGATCGTGTAGCTGGTGCCTCTCCACTGTGCCAGATTGCTGATGATTGCCGCTGCTGCGTCGAGCTGAAGATCCATATCCGCTTTGGTCGCAAGTTCATCCCAACGATCCATGTCAAAGCCAATGATATACTTGGCTTCTTCCAAGTTTGCCTTCTGGTTCGTGCTGTCGGTTTCATTGATAATTCTCTGCAGCATCTCAAACTTTACGTCCGAGGAAGCGTAGTAGAACTTTGCTACCTGCGCATCCATATCGTCGTACGGAACTACCATTACACCGTAAAAGCCGTATGGCTCCGAACGGTCCATCGTCACCGTACCGGTAAAGCTGCCGTCTTCCTGTACAGTTGCCTGCCCTATGGCAACCGGCAACTCAGTCGTATCGACAGTATCTGCCGCTTCGTCCCATGGGTAAACCGAGAGCGTTACATCCTCATAGGGCGTATGACCCGGGAAACTGCCGCTAATGATAACTGAAGTATCTGTCGCATTCTGCTCCGCCGTAACCTCGGCAAATGCACTGGTGGTACTAAGCATCAGCATCGCAACCACCATGATGACCGATACAACCTTTAAAAGATTCGATCGTTTCATATCTTCTGATTCCTCCTCTATTCTCTGCTCCGGGAGGGGAGTCCCCCTCCCGTTGCAAAGGTATGCTCATGACTCGATGTATGGTTGCTTATTGCCATGGATTCGGATCCTGTCCGCCTTCCTCAATACCACCTTCATCGCCTGTGTCGCCGCCAACGTCGCCGCCGTCGTCAATGCCAGGGTTTTTAATATCACTGCCCCAAACGATCAGGTATACCGGCGGATCCCAAGGTGCCCTGTCGTCTGCCCAGTAGCTCGGCGCACCGTAGTTCGGAATCTGTACAACGTCGCCAGCCTTGAAGTCCTTGTAGTATACGCTGCCGTTTTCCGTCTTTGCCTGGAAGTGCGTACTTACGATATCAACATCATCCGTCGGTGCTGCTGTAATCCAGCCTTCCGGCTTGTTCGGCCACGGCTGTGCGAACTCCTGCATTCCAAGGCCCTCATTTGTCAAATCCGCATTGTAATACGTATCTGCAAAGAAGATTCTGCAATCACTCGACACTACAAACTCAAGCCAGTACGGATTCCCATCCTTGCCGTTATATGTCTCAGAGAAGTACGGTTTTGTGCTGTATACGGCGTTTCCGTCGTCTTTCGCAGAACGGATGTAAGTCGCGCCTTCAAAGAACGTGGAGGTGCCGTCGGTGTACAAAACATTGTCTCTGTCGATGTACGCCAGGCTGCCGCCCGCACCATTGCTTGCTCCAATGACAAGGTTTTCCTGCACATCGGCCCTGGAAGCTGACGAGAGGTTAAGCACCTTGTTGGCTGTCGCGTCCAGAATAGCCTTTACGGTATAAACCGTCTGCGTACCTTCGCTGTTTGAAACGGTAATCGTCGCCGTATCTCCTGCAGCGGACGGCGTCAGGCTCTGCTTGCTATACGATACATTCATACCGGATTCCGCCGCTACAGCAGCGATGCTAACTGCGTCCGCTGTCGGCATATAGATTGTATAGTCTTTCGTATCCGCCGAGAAGTTCGGAACCGATATGCCGTTGTAGGTCAGGCTCGCAAGCGCTGTGTTATAGCTCGGAACATCCTCGCCCCACTGGATCAGCGTAATCAGGTTCTGATTATTCGTCGAATTTATCGTCCGGATGGTTACAACCTCATTTGCTGCAAAGCTCTTATAATAAGTAACGGTATACCTGGTAGCATAGTTTGCCGGATTTGCATCACCCGATGCATTCTGGTACATGTTGCAGTAATATGGATACTGCTCGTAGTTGTGTACATACTCATCCGGCAAACCATTTGCACCCCAGTCGCCCATCCCAGCAAGGCCGGTGCTCGGCTCTACTACCTTTGTCCAGGAAGGATCAGTCTCATAGCTTGCAATATCCCTATCGAATTTCACATATACGGTACCAGCCTCGTTTGCACGGAAGCGGAAATACTCGTTATCCGCCCCTGTAAACGCTTTCAAAGCTTCATCCTTTGTTCTTCCTGGTGTGTCGCCAATCGGGTTAATGAGCTGCGTCGCGCCCATAATCGCCGCACCTACGTCGGTAAAGGCCATCCCCGGCGTCTTGCCGTCTGCCCCGGTATCGCCTCTGTCACTGTAGAATTTAGACAAGTTATTTATCGGCTCGGTCGGCTTGATTTCATTGTTGCCAGTGTTCGCCCGAATCGCCGTCAGCCCCGGATTTACAAGGATATCGATCGTCGTGCCCTCATGGCTGGGTACGTCATATGTTTTTGCGCCCGCCATGGGGTCCGCGTTTTTCGTAAAGTTGATTGTATACGTATTCGTTACCGATCCGTCAGCCGACTTCACCGTTACGACAACCTGCGCCGTATTGCCATCAAAGGTAACCGTGCCGTCGGTATCTACATTTGCGCTGTAGCTGATGGATGCGTTGGCATTTGTAATCCCTTCCGCCGCTACCTTTACAGCCGCGCTCATATCGCTAATCGTTACGTCAAACGTATTTGTCGCGGTACTGCCGCTTACGAAATCCGGTACCGTAACCGCACTGCCGTCGCCAACCGTATATGTCAGCGACTTCAGGCTCGCGCTCTTCGTAAGGTTGCTGTCCGGAACGATCAGGTAAATGCTCGGGTTCGTGAATATACGCTTGGTTGCATCGCCCCAGCTCTCGTCCCAACCGTAGTTCGGAACCTGTACGGTGTCGCCTGCATTAAAGTGCTTGGAGAACAGCCTACCGCTGGAACCATTGATGGTCATTTCCCAAATCCCGAAGGTCAGCCCGGACGTATCAACCGACCAGTCGCCTCTGTTCTTCCAGCCTTTTCCTTCCATGTCTGCCACGTAAACCGTGCCCGGTACATTCATCGTAAAGGTCATCCAGTACGGATTGTCACCCTGTCCGTCATATGCGCCCGCATAGTACGGCGCTGTGCTGGATGGCGTCGGCGTATCGGCGCCCTTATTTTTTTGCAGGACATATGCCCCTTCAAACTCCGCAGAAGATGCGGTGGTAATTACACAGCCGTCCGCATTCGTATACGACTCCGTCACGCCAAGCTCAATCTGTGTAAGCGTAGGCGTATTAGATGTCGCATAGGTCAGGTCGGAAATAATTTCCGTCGGTTCCGGCTCCGGTTCCTCCGCAACCGTAAACGACATCGTAATCTCTCTCTTTGTACCGTCCTGTGCCGTTACGACAACAACAACATCCGTTGCCGCGTCCGGCGAAACAGTTACAACGCCGCCGGCCATTTCATCCTCGCCGACCATAACGCTCGTGCGAGCGTTTGCATCTTTTGTTACCGCAGTAACCGTTACGCTCGCCGTGCCATAAGGAAGCTCAATCGTCCCATAGTCCGTCTTATCTTCCGCAAAACCCGGAACGTCAGTTGCATTGCTGCCGTTCGGCGCATATTTCAGCGACGAAAGATTTGTATCGGAAGAGAGTGTCGGTGCAGTTGCTCCCTTGCTGATTACGATATCATCAAGGTAGATTCTCGCATCGCTCTCTGCGCCCATTTGATTGTTGAAGATCGTAACAACAGTTTGTGTACCACTCTCTGGTACAAAATTCGGACGCGCAAGCGTGATGCCGGCAACAACCTTATCTGTATCATTGCCATTTACATCCTTAAGGCCCACGCCTGTCACTTCCGCAACAATCTTTGTCTCCGCTACGCCCGGCGTTACATACAATGTATAACTAATCCACGTACTCTCCGAAGGTGTAGAACCAATTACATTGCCGTCCAACAACGAAATCATTCCATTATTGATACGGAGGGTAATTTGCTTAATCTCTTCGCCACCCGCCGGCGTAGTACGGAACTCCACATAGTGGGACGGCTTCCTACCCCCAGCATCGGCAATCCTTATCTTACCGCTGATCGCGTAAGTTTCTCCCGCTTGCATACCAACATTCTTACGGAGAGAAGGATAGGTTTCCTGCGAAGCATCCGCCGACCACTTTACCTCCGCAACCTGGCCGTTGCCCGCCGGGTTTGTAACAGCGGTAAAGTTTGCTGTCTGGTTAACCGCATCCCAGCCCTTAGTTGCCTTATCCAAAGCAGTATCTAATCCATAAGCCTCAAAGTCGTCGCTGAAGATTTCCTCCGTCGGCTGCGGCTCCTGCGCCGCAACCGTGAAGGTAAGTTTAAACGTGTTTGTTGTATCGCCATTCGTTACCGTTACGGTAACCACTGTCTCCGCAGCCGACGATACCGCAATCGGGTTCTCCGGAGAGATGGTAACGCTTGCGTTATCATCCGCCCGCGTCGCGCCAACCGTTACCGACGTTGTACCATAAGGCAGCTCGATTGCTGCATACTCTCCGCCTTCATCTGTCGCACTGAATCCCGGGACAGATGTCGTCGTGCTATCTACCGTGTAGGTCAGTGCACTCAGTTTTGCATTCTCCTCCGGTTCCGGCTCTATCTCCGGTACGTTCGTAGCAAAAATTTTCAGCTCGTCGAGGTTTACATACGAACCGTCGTCTCTCGCAATATTATTATTGTATAAAACTCGCACGGCGTTATCGTCTGCTATAACATTGTATACCTGCGACTTTGTTGCAACAATTCTGTCAGTCGGGGTACCATCCGCATCCTTCAGCCCCTCGCCGGTCAAAACAACGGTAAACTGTGTTTCTTCACCCGAGGCGCCCGGTACGATATATACGGTATAATCAATCCAAGTATCCGGCGTTGCCGAACCAATCACATTCGGAACTTCTTTTGTACCAAAGAAGCTAATGGAATCCGTCGTAATAGAAAGTGTCGTCAGCCTCTTGCTGGTGTCGTTATTCGCTGTATTGCGCAGCTCAATATAATGACTCGGCTTTGTATCCGCAGTATTATGGATCTGCACCTTACCACCGATCGCAATCGCTTCCATTTCAGATGCACTCAAAGTTTCCTGAATATTATTTACATTCTTGTGCATTACCGGGTATTTCTGTCCTTTATCTACTTCCGGAGTAGCTGGATCTTCATCGTCATCTACCATCTTCGTCAGGGCCTTTGCCTGCGCCATCTGCCCGCCGTCCGGATTTGCAACAGCGATAAAGCTTGCCGAATTGTCGTAGATTGCATCCCAGCCCTTTACCGTGTTGGAGATCGGCGTATTAACATCGTAGCCTTCAAAATCGTCTTCAAAAATCACTTCAGTCGGCTCCGGTTCCGGTTCCGGCTCCGCCGTCTCCGGGCTCTCGCCCCATACTACAACATAGAAGGACGGATCTTTAAACGCTCTATCAGAAGTCAAGGTCGTCCAGGAGTTATTCCAGCCGTAGTTCGGGATCTGTACCGTTTCGCCAGCCGTGAAGGTCTTGTAGAACATTGTCATATTTCCGGCGCTGCCGAATTTATATTTACTGGTCTGCCAGTCGTCCGGCTTGTTCGGCCAGCCCTTGCCCTCGCGGTCAACAACGTATACCGTAGCGTCGGAGCTTACCTCAAAGGTCAGGTAATAGCCGTTGTCGTCCTTACCGCTGTAGACCGGATTGCCCCAGTATTTCGCCGTCGGCGCATCGGTATTGTTTGACCCAAAGGCATCGCCCTTGTTCCGGCGGATTGCCGTCGCGCCCTCGAAAAATTCCGGTGAATTGGATGCTCCATAAATCGCCGCACCCGTGTTCGTGCCGTCTGCGTTATTGGCCTCGCCAACAGAATACAGCAAGTACGGGGACGTAGTGCCAAATACGATCGTGTCAGCCTTCATCTGCAGGTCGGTGCTGGCGTTCGGCTCCGCCTCTGTCAGATTAAGAATCTGATTTACAATCTCTGCACCTTCTACAGTGATATTAATTGTAAATGCATTGCTAACCAGGCCGGACTCGGAACTTACAACTACCTTAACTGTAGCTGCCCCCTCCGTCAGGTCGATTACGCCGCCAGCTACGGCTTCATTGTCAACCATAACAGTTGCCGTGCCGTTCTTCTGTGTAGCTGCCGTAATCGTTACGGACGTTGTCCCCTCGCCCAGCGTGAGGTTGTAGGAACCGCCCTCAGCCGCCGCATCGAAGCCCGGGACGTCTGTTGCAACGCCGTCTGCAACCGTGTACTGTAAGGAGCTGAGTTTTGCGACGTCGCTCGCTTCAGCCGGATTTACTTTGCCCGTGCTGTCCCAAACGATGAACCAGGTCGGTGCCTCATACCATGCGGTTCCACCTTCCCCACTAACCCAGGTGCCAATCTTACCAAAGTTCGGGATACGAACCGTCTCGCCCGCTTCATAATGTCTATAATAGAAATCCGAAGAAGCATCCAGCAGGAAGTTTGCCTTCGTGTTCTTTGTCCACTCTTCCGGAGCTTCCGGAGCGTTCGGCCATACGCCACCCGTGTTAACCGGTCCAGTCAAAGTCTGGAATACCGTACAAGCGCTCGTTACCGTAAACTCGAGCCAGTAACCGTTGTCGTCTTTACCGTTGTATGCATCCGGATTGCCGCTTGTGCCGACATAGTACGGTCTGTTCGCCCAGTTGCCTCCCGGCGAAGACGTCCTGTCATTCCGGTCGCCGCGGATAACCGTTGCACCGTTAAAGTAGCTGTTCGTATTTGCACTCACAGCACGAGGATTTGTGGTCGACTCGCTGGTGTAACGGCTCGTCGTACCCGGGATCAACCCATCCGTAACCGCATACTTGCCGCTGATAGATGGAACCTGCTCAGTCGTGTAACCGCCATTTTCTGTATATACGCCAGCTGTAGCTGCCGTCGACATATTTGTAACGCGATTAACGCCTTCCACGGTAATATCAATCGTATAAATATTTTCAATCCGGCCAGACTCGGTATCTGCAACTACTACCTTAACTGTAGCAGATCCGTTCGTCAGGTCAATTATACCATCTGGAATTTCTTCCTCTCCAACCATGATGGTTGCCGTGCCGCCTTCCTCTGCAACTGCCGCAATCGTCACAGATGTTGTCCCCTGATCAAACGTAAGGTTATACTCTCCGCCTTCGTCTGCCGCGTCAAAGTCCGGCACGCTTGTCGCGCTGCCGCCGCCCAACGTATACGTTAAGGAGGAAAGCTTCATCCGTGTGGGAACCGTCGGCGCGGTCACACCCTTGCCAATCATAATGTCATCAAGGTATATCCTTGCGTTGCTCACTGCCCCTGTGTCTGTCTCTTATACACA
>DVOF01000189.1 GCA_018713805.1 Candidatus Aphodoplasma excrementigallinarum
CTTATAAAATTTCATCCACCCACGCAGTTCCCGCCATACTCAATTGTTGATCAGTTCATCCAGATCGACGCTTCTTGTATGCTTGATCTCGCGCCAATGGCACTTTGGGCGGATGAGCGACCAAATCCCGATCGGCAGCCAGCTCAGCAGGAAAAACCCAAATCCAAAAACCGCCTTCCAATGCGTCCGGATCGGTTTATGCTCCAGCTTTAACACAAGACAGACCGCTACCATGGTAGCGGCATATGCGCCGAGCGTACTTAGAATCGACCCGCCCAAAAACAGCAGCAAATACTGCTCTACGATGCTTAAAATAGTCATGTGGATAAATGCGGCAACCGTCATCAGCACCGGCACAAGGCCGGCAATCTGCATATACGGCGCGCTGTAGAGCACAAACATGTCAAAGCAGGACATGTTTTTATCCTTCCATGTGTTTTTGAGCAGACGCCCTGCGTAACGCTTAAAGCATTGCACCGTACCGACCGTCCATCGCCGTCGCTGCGTCACAGACTCAGAAAACAGCAGAGGCTGTTCATCATAGGTGATTGCCTCCGGCACCCACAATATCTTTTCTTTATAATCGGATATGACAATAGATGTATACTCAATATCTTCCGTCATGGAATATGTTTCAAACGGGTGTTCCTTCAATAGCTCCATACTAATCATGAACCCCGTCCCATTAAGCGCCGCCGACCACCCAAGCGCCATGCGCGCCCGGTCGAAAAAGCCGTTTACAATGTAGTAATACACGCTGTGACAGCCCGAAATCCACGTATCGGAGGGGTTTTTACTATCGCGGTAGCCCTGCGCCACCTTTGCGCCGCTCATCAGCGCATCATTCATCTTTGTCAGGAACTCCGGATGCACCAGATTGTCCGCGTCGAATATCAAAACCGCGTCATATTCTGTTCCATGCTCGTGAACAAGCTGGTCAAACACATCGGAAAGCACCTCGCCCTTTGACTTCACGCTCCGGCGGCAAGTCATAATCGTTGCTCCGGCCTTTTCCGCAACCTGCTCGGTATCGTCAGTACAGTTATTCGGGACGACAATAATATCGTATAAATCGTCCGGGTAGTTCTGTTTCTTCAGCGTATCAATCAACGATGCGATAACTCCCCGCTCGTTGCGTGCTGGAATCAGCACCGCAAACCGCTTCTTGACGTCGCTTACCGGAATTTTTGGTATCCGTTTGTATGCGTGAAGCGCCGTATACAAATAGAAAAACCCATACGCATATAGCGCAATCATTACGCACGTGCCAACGGCGTAAATTACTGTGTACAAAATCTGCATCTGCCTAAGACCATGCCTTTCTTTGGATTCACCGCTTTTTAAAACTGCCCTACCCCATAAAGCCCTGATCTAAGAACGCTATACCTTTTCTTCCACGGGTTCACCATGCCCGCAGGCCTCGCTGTGCCGGTTGCCGCGCTCTGCAACGCGCACGAGCCGCGGCCGATTGTACCGCTGTACCATAATAAACGGAATATTGGCTACAATCTCAAGCACCATTACCACAATGCCCCAGTCCAGGTCCCAGTTCAGCACAAGATAGATCGGCGAGGTCAAAATAAGCGCAAAGTGAATCAACTCGGACACGCAGGTTTCCTTTGCAAACCGCGCAAAATACCGTCTGTCCTTCGCCGCTTCCGGTTCCACCTTTTTGGGGAACACACTTTTGATATACTCGCTGATGTCCGGCAGCTTCAGCTTCCACTTTTCGATCCCGAACATGTGGTAAAACCTGCCGCCCTGCTCAAACCGAAACTCCCGGAACGGAAACCGGTCATAATGGATCAGCCTGCGCGGGATAAAAGTCCCCACCACGGCGCTGAACGCGCCGATCACCAGCGCAAGCAGGCCATTGTAGACAAATTTAACTATAAAATCAAGTATCATGCAGCCCACCATCACTCCATATTTAACCCCACGGCAACCATTATACATCATCTTGGGCGATATTACAAGCCATAAATTTTTAACCCGGTGCCATACATCTCCTTTTTTCATGGCGGACGTGCTGTTTCGATGTTCTTTATCAAAAATAATGCGCGAATAATGCGCGCAGATGATAAATTTTTCGTGCATTCCTTTCTTTTTTATGGTATCATAGGCATTAGTATATAGAAATACGGTGATTTCAAGAAAGGATGGGGCACATGATGTATGATGTTGCAATTATCGGCGGCGGCCCGGCCGGCCTCGGCGCGGCGCTCTACTGCCTGCGCGGCGGCATGAAGACGCTGCTTGTTGAAAAGCTGTTCTGCGGCGGGCAGGCGGCAACCACGTATGAGGTGGAGAATTATCTCGGCTTTGCCGAGCCTGTCTCCGGCCCGGAGCTTGTGATGAATATGGAAAAGCACGTGAGGCGCTTTGGCGCAGAAATCGTAAACCAGGACGTACAGGAGCTGATTCTTGACGGCGCGGAAAAGAAGATCGTCTGTGCCAGCGAAACCTATACGGCAAAGGCGGTCATCCTCTGCACCGGCGCAACGCCGCGCACGCTCGGCCTGCCGAATGAGGACGCCCTGCGCAGCAGCGGCGTGTCCTACTGTGCAACGTGCGACGGCGCGTTTTACCGCGGAAAAAGCGTCGCCGTTGTCGGCGGCGGCGACACCGCGCTGGAGGACGCGCTGTTTCTATCTAACTTCTGCAAAGAGGTCTATCTCATTCACCGCCGCGACGCTTACCGCGCGGCAAAAATCCTCGTTGACAAGCTGGAGCAGAACGAGAAAATCAAACGGGTCAACGACAGCGTCGTAACCGGGATTAACACGAACACAGACCAGGTTGTAGAATCGGTTACGGTGGAGAATGGGAAAACAAAGGA
The DNA here is from genome assembly GCA_018713805.1 of Candidatus Aphodoplasma excrementigallinarum. Lineage (GTDB taxonomy): Bacteria > Bacillota > Clostridia > UBA1381 > UMGS1253 > Aphodoplasma > Aphodoplasma excrementigallinarum. Next base: position 2,840 of record DVOF01000189.1, read on the forward strand.
AAGCTCCACGCTTCCTGTAAGCGGCCTGTTCGTTGCTGTTGGAACGATTGCGGAAAATAAACTGTTCAAAGACAAGGTCGCCTGCGACGAAAACGGCTATGTCCTCACGGACGAGTCCATGCGCACCAGCATTGAAGGCGTGTTCGCCGCCGGCGACATCCGCAAGAAGCCGCTGCGCCAGATTATCACGGCTGCGTCCGACGGCGCTGTTGCGGCGAACGCGGCAATCGACTATATTATGAAAACAAAGTAAGGAGCATACCATGGTACAAATCATAAAAAACGCTTATATCCACACCTGCGAGGACGGCGACATCGAAAACGGCTATCTCTGTTTTGAGAACGGGAAAATCACCGCTTTAGGCGCAATGGAAGCGTTCGACGCGGCGCAATATCCATGCGCGCAGGTCATGGACGCAGACGGTGCGCACCTTGCGCCGGGCTTTATCGACGCGCATTGCCACGTCGGTATGTGGGAGGACTCGATGGATTTTGAAGGCGCGGACGGAAACGAGGACACCGACCCCATTACGCCCCACCTGCGCGCGATTGACGCAATCAATCCATTCGACCGCTGCTTTTCCGACGCTTTGCATGCGGGCATCACGACTGTTGTGACCGGCCCGGGAAGCGCAAACGTCATTGGCGGGCAGTTCGCCGCACTGAAAACATACGGCAACAGCGTGGACAACATGCTTCTAAAGGCGCCGCTTGCCATGAAGTTTGCGCTGGGCGAGAACCCAAAAACAACCTATCATGCGAAAAGCCAGACCCCAGTGACACGGATGGGGATGGCGGCGCTTTTGCGCGACACGCTGCTGCGCGCGCAGGAATACCGCCGTGCCAAGCTCGACTATGCGGCAAATCCACAGGAGGCGGACAAGCCGGACTTTGATATGAAACTGGAAGCAATGCTGCCCCTTCTGAATAAGGAAATCCCGGCAAAGGTTCACGCGCACCGCGCCGACGACATCATGACGGCAATCCGGATTGCAAAGGAATTCGATATCGACATCACGCTGGAGCATGTGACCGAGGGCAGCCTTATCTGTGACCTCCTGAAGGAAGAGAACTATCCGCTCATGGTTGGGCCAACTTTGTGCGAACGCTGCAAAATCGAGCTGCACCATTCCAGCTTTGAAACGTATAAAATCCTCTCGGAGGCCGGCCTTGCTATCGCAATCATCACTGACCATCCCGCCGTTCCGATCGAGTATCTCCCGCTTTGCGCCGCGCTCGCCGTAAAGGCAGGCATGGAGCAGGAAGCCGCGCTCCGGGCCATAACGATCAATGCGGCAAACAACTGTGGAATCGGCGCGCGCGTTGGCTCTCTCCGGGCTGGGAAGGACGCGGATATCGTTCTGTCCGACCGCCATCCGCTCGACTTTTATACGCGTGTCGGCGGCGTTTGGGTAAACGGGCAAAAAGTTGTATAACAGAATAATTTTAATTTTTAATAATTTTGTAACATTTGCTTCATTTTTTTGTGCTATACTGTATGATAAT
>DVOF01000190.1 GCA_018713805.1 Candidatus Aphodoplasma excrementigallinarum
GTTTATTGCATTCTGCCGCGTAATCCTTGCCACTTCTGCATATTCCATGCCCTTAATCTCAGCGATTTTCTGTGCGATAAACCGCACCTTCCCCGGGTCGTTCCGCTCGCCCCTGTGGGGAACAGGCGATAAATATGGGCTGTCCGTTTCGACAAAAATCCGCTCAATCGGGACTTCGCGCGCGGCCTCCGCGGCTTTTACCGCGTTTTTAAACGTGACTGGCCCGGCGAAGGAAATATACATCCCCAGCTTTAACGCCTCGCGCGCCATTTCCACGCTGCCGGAAAAGCAGTGGAAAACGCCGCCCGTCACATCGACCCCTTCACGCCGCAGGATCTCCATACAGTCGCCATGCGCATCCCGGTCATGGATAATCACCGGCAGCCCGACCTCGCGAGCAAGCTGCATTTGGCGTGCAAACCATTTCTTTTGGATATCCCGGGGTGAATTGTCATAGTAATAATCCAGCCCAATCTCGCCGATTGCCTTTACCTTTTCGTGCCCCACCCAAGCCCGCAGGGTATCGATATCCGCCTCGGTCATCGTTTCCGTGTCGTGCGGATGTACGCCGACAGCAGCGTAGATAAAGTCGTACTGCTCCGCCAGGGCGATGGCACGCTTTGACGACTCCATATCGGCGCCCACGCACATCAAAAGGTCAACGCCGTCTTCTTCCCGAATGCGGCGGATGACCTCCTCGCGGTCAAGGTCAAACTTTTCATCATCCAAATGGGAATGCGTATCAAATAACATGGTATCTTCTCCGGTTTCTGTGTTGGCTTACCGCTCATCAAGCGGCAGATATGGTTTTGATGTAACGACCGATTTGTATGCCGGGCGCATGATCTTGTTGTTTGTCGTACTCTCCTCAATCCGGTGCGCGCACCATCCAACAATGCGCGACACAGCAAACAGCGGCGTATACAGCTCCGGCGGCAGGCCGAGCATCTTGTATACAAATCCCGAGTACAAATCGACATTGGCGCACATAACTTTGCTGTCTTTTTTTACCTCGGCAAAGAGCTCCGGCGTATTTTTCTCGATCATATCGTAGAGCATGAACTCCTCCATCATACCCTTTTCCTCCGCAAGCTCATGCGCCTTCTGTTTAAGAAGCACCTGCCGCGGGTCGGACAGCGTATAGATCGCATGGCCCATCCCGTACACGAGGCCGGAGCGGTCATATGTTTCCTTGTTTAGAAGCTTTACAATATGGTCGCGAATCTGCTGTTCATCGTTGATGTCCGTCAGGTTTTGTTTGAAATCCTCGATCATACCCATGACCTTCTCGTTTGCGCCGCCGTGCTTCGGCCCTTTCAGCGAGCCGACTGCCGCCGCAATCGCAGAATAGGTGTCTGTTCCTGAGGAGGACAGCACGCGCGTCGCAAATGCGGAATTGTTCCCGCCGCCATGCTCCGCGTGGAGCATAAAGGCTAAGTCGAGGATCTCCGCTTCAATGTGGTCAAACTTGTTGTCCGGCCGCGTCATGTACAAAATATTTTCCGCCGTGGAAAGCGACGGCTGCGGCTGATGGATAAAAAGGCTTTTCCCGTCGTGGTAGTGCGCCTTTGCCTGATACCCGTATGCAACCATGGTCGGAAACCGCGCAATCAGCTCGATCGACTGGCGCAATATGTTGCCAAAGCTCGTGTCGTCCGGGTTCGGATCATAGGAGTAGCTCGCCAGCACACAGCGTGCAAGCTTGTTCATGATATTCGCGCTCGGCGCTTTCATGATCATATCTTCTGTAAAATGATCCGGCAGTGCGCGGTGCTCGCCAAGCAGCTCACAAAAGTCTTCATACTGCTGGCGTGTTGGCAGAAAGCCGGCCAAAAGCAGGAATGCTACTTCCTCAAAGCCGAACCGGCCTTCCTTCTGGCAGCCTTCCACAAGCTCACGCACATCAATCCCACGGTAACGGAGCCTGCCCTCGCGCGGGACGCGCTCCCCGTCCTCGATCACATAACCTTTTACATCGCCGATCGCCGTCAACCCAGCCATTACGCCTGTGCCGTCTTTATGGCGCAGGCCGCGCTGCACATTATATTTATCATATAATTCCGCTGAGAGCGGTTTATAAGAATCCTTTATTCTCTCCCGAAACAGCTCGATATCCTCTTTTCTCTTTTTCTCCGGCATAAAGCTCCCCCCTTACTTTATATTATTATCAGTATAGCATACCATTTTTAAAAATGCAAGATTTTTCCTCTAAAATTGCAAATAAAATTAATTTTCATCGCCTTAGAATCGCAAATTCAAAACAAATTGCTTTTTGCGCGCATATCCATTTGTTTTATCCTGCATATGAATGTGTTTTCAATACCTTGTTGCTCCCAACGCCGCAAAGAATTGTAAAAAGTACTTGTAATTCCCGCTGCCCTATTGTATAGTATAAGCAGCAAGTCTACACTATATTTACTATTTCAGGAGGGCTGTATTTATGGCAGACAGGATTGTAAAAGTCGGGATCATCGGCTGCGGAGGCATTGCTAACGGCAAGCACATGCCGAGCCTGAAAAAGGTGAAAAACGTTCAGATGGTCGCATTCTGCGACATCGTCGAAGAGCGCGCTGAAAAAGCGGCAAAAGAATACGGGACGGAAGACGCAAAGGTCTACACAGACTACAAGGAGCTGCTCAAGGACGACTCCATTGAAGTGGTTCACGTTCTCACGCCGAACAACGCGCACGCTCCGCTTACGATCGACGCGCTGGAGGCGGGCAAGCATGTTATGTGTGAAAAGCCGATGGCAAAGACCTATGCCGAGGCGAAGGCCATGCTTGAGGCTGCAAAGCGGACGGGCAAGCTCCTCACTATCGGTTATCAGAACCGCAGAAGGCCTGATTCGACCTATCTCAAGCGCGCCTGCGACAACGGCGACCTCGGTGAGATTTACTACGCAAAGGCCAAGGCAATCCGCCGCCGCGGCGTACCGACCTGGGGCGTATTCATCGACGAGGAAAAACAGGGCGGCGGCCCGTTGATCGACATCGGGACGCATGCGCTTGACCTGACGCTGTGGATGATGAACAATTATGAACCGGAAAGCGTGACCGGAAGCGTGTATCGCAAGCTTGCAGACCAGACGGAAACGGCGAATGCTTTTGGCGACTGGGATCCGAAAAAGTTTACTGTGGAAGACAGCGCATTTGGATTTATCAAAATGAAAAACGGCGCAACGATCGTGCTGGAGTCGAGCTGGGCACTTAATATCGCAGACCCGCAGGAAGCGTCCACCGTGCTGTGCGGGACAAAAGCCGGTGCAGATATGAAGGGCGGCCTCCGGCTAAACGGTGTGGAATACGACAAGCAGT
>DVOF01000015.1 GCA_018713805.1 Candidatus Aphodoplasma excrementigallinarum
GCCCGTGTCAACGCGTACCCAGTAGAGGAACTCCCCGCCCGGCGCCGCGTTTGCCGTCACCGTCACGTCGCTGCCCTGCGCAAGCGTCCGCGTTGCGCCGGTGCTAAGGTCTGCCTCGCCGTCCGGCCCGCTGTAGCTGATTGTACCAGCGCCCGTTGCGCTGAATTGTACTTCGTAGCTCGGTACGTCCGGGTCGGGCGGCGTAACGCTTCCGCCGGACGTTGTGAAGCTTGCACCAACAGACATTTTTTGACCAGCCAAATCCGTTACCGTGTCAGCTAAAGCCACATTATATTCGGTATCAGCCTTTAAAGCGCCTGATGCGAAATGGATCGTAAAGTGGTCAGGATTAATGGGGTCAAAGTCTACCGACGATACCTCTGCCTGCTCGCCGCCAGCCGCCGTTACGATAACGTCGTCTGCATCAATCCCCGTCGTGCTGTCAATCGCATGACTCATCAATACTTCGACAGACGCATCCAATGCAAGATCTGTTTTTTTCATAATGCGGAGCTTCAGCTCTGCCGGTACATAAATCTGAATATCGTCGACATAAGCCGTGTCCTGCGGCCCGTTTACCAATGCAGTAACAAAGCCAATATCAACCTTTTTGTTTGTTGCATACGTCGTCCCGCTCAGATCGAATGCATTGTTTTCTACTGTCAGGGTAGCGGGATTTCCCTCTGCGTCCTTGACGCCGCTCACTACGATTTTTACGCTCGAATTTTCTAAATCCGCTTCATTCGGTGTGACATACATGTCATAGCGGATCCATGTGTTCGGCTCCCAGCTGCCTTCCAGTACCGTTTCTCCCGGTCCAATCCATGTTCCGCCGGTGCTGATAACGCCGCCCGGACTGAAGCAAAGCAAAGGCCGGATTCCCTTTCTTCCTGTTTCGATGTTGTCCCCTTGCACATAGCCCAATCCACCGCGGTCATGCGCCACAATGCAGTGATACATATCCTGCGCCATGTTCAGGTATGCCTTACCCGAAATCACGAATGGCTGGCTTGCGTCAATGGGCGCGTTCATAAACGGATAGTAAGTGCTCGTGTTGTCGTCCCAATACTGTGCCACGGTATTGTTTTCATCGACCGGATCCGCAGCAATCCGAATGCCCATAGTTGCCCTGTTATCTACATAATCCCATTCGCCGTACGGAATAGAGCTGCCTACCGTACCGTCGAACGAATCGTTTACCATATAATCCTGCATTGGAGGCAGCGGAACATCCTCTTCGCCGATGATGGTTACGGTTCTGAACTGGGATTTTACAAACCCGGCCTGCGCATATACGCGGTAAGAACCTTTTTCTTCCGGCATAAGGGTAAAGGTCGTTCCCGTCTCGGGCTGCAGCTCGCCGTTTACATACCAGTGGATGTCGCTTTCATCCACGCCTTCCATGGCATTCGGCATATCTTCGCCCTTGTTGTCTTTGTTGATACCCACTTCAAAGACGAACGGCTCCTCCATCGTCTCGATTACATCCTGGGTTTTCTCCGGCGTATAGATGGTCAGGTTTTTGATTGCCGACTCTTCCATAGCATCGGCCTTGGTGATGACAATATCCCCTTCGTTGGGATATACATTGTACATAATGTAGTACTTACCATCTTCTTCAAAGACTTCCGCCGTCTGTGTGCCGAGGTTCTGCTCGATCTTTGCGTACCGCCAATCCGCCGGAACCTCGCTCTTTAGGGTCAGCGCATAATTAAACAGAGCCGGGTCTAAATCATGTGTTAATGTAATAACACGGCTGGTCTTAGTTGCATTATCTACCAGCGTTGCATTCTGACGTTCCCGCATATAGCGGATAACATCGTCAAACTTAGCAACCCAAATCTTGCCTTCCTCCTGCAGCTGGCTTACATACTGCAAATGTTTCTCTGCAATGTCGTGCGGAATGGGGCGATATGCGTGAATACCGTGATCATTTACATAATCTCCCGAACCTGTTCCATCGTCCCAGCAGATCGAATGCCACATTTCTACCAACCATGTGTTGGTATCTATCGCATGGTCAACCCATGTGTTCATCGACTCTGCCGTTTCGCCATCGTAAGGGAGCGAATTATCCCACCATGTATCCCCACTGCGGCCAACTACACCCTGAACCTTAATATCATAATACTCTTCTTCCGTCATATCCAGGCTGTTCCAGCCGCGCGTGCCGGCACGGGAAGCATAGTAGTACTGGGAGAGCAAGGCGCTGCCCGCCTCAGTCATGACGCCATTGCCGGGGCCATAGGACAGAACATCCTGCCCCGGGAAAAAGTCACGCAAAAACTCCTGCGACCCAATAATTTCCTGCTCCAGATTCGCGTCCAACCCCGCCTCTGTGGTAGGATGCGTATAAGAATGGCTGATAATATCGAGAATGCCGTTTTCCGTCATTTCCAGGGCATTCTGCGCATAAAGCTCATCACTCAGCATAGTGGTGCAGATATTGAGCCCTGTCCCAACCAAATTGTATTTCTCGAACCAAGGGCGGAAATACCGGTCGGTGGACTGGCCATAGCCGTCATCCATGGTGATGGTATATATTGCGTCCTTGCCGTCTTTGACCTTCAAGATTTCGGTGCTAAGCTCCAGCTTATCTGAGTAAGTAATCTCACGCACCGGAATCAGAAGGTTTTTGTCCTCGAGGTTGTCATACAAATACGCCTTTAAAACAACGCCTGGAACCTCTTCTACATCCGTCTCCAGCGTTACGCTGAGCGTCCCTGCGTCGGTCACCGTCTGCGGCTCGCTTTCCTTGCTCTGTACCAGGGCTCCGTCTTTGTACTCTTCCAATACCAGTACCATCGGCTGCCCCGTTACGGTATAGACCTCCGCCGTCGCGCTTGCCGTGCCGGCGTAGAGCTGGTTCACGACTCTGCCGTTGATTGCAATATCAAGCTGGCTGCGGAGCGCTTCCCCAATGGGGTATATGCTCTGATTGCGGCCATCCGCCGCCGTAGTAACAAGCTCCATTCCTTCCGCCACTGCCGTTTGACCAGATACAATCCCGCCTTCGCTGTCATAAACCGCAGCGCTTGCGCCCTCCGGCAGCGTCAGCAGCGCCAGAAGCTCATCTACCGTGGACGCGCCGTAGCCCGAGATCATCCCGTCCTCGCCGATGATATCTTTGGAAGACGTCACCGAAGACTGCATCTCTGCCACATCGATTGCATTGATGTCGTAAATCTGATAGAGCGCAAAGTTATCCATCCATGTATTGCGCTCGCTGGTTGCCGAAGAACCGGCCGACAGAATCAGATCAATGATATGGTCGAAGCTGTTTAACATAGTAAGGCTTGTCTCCATCACTTTTTCGCCGTTGATATAGAGCACGCCCTGCTTTGTCGTGCAGTCCAAGCCAATCGTCATCCGGTACCACTTGTTTATCTCATAGCTTCCGGCTGACTGCATGTTGAACTGGATTACACCTGTTTCCGTAAAGTTAATTAGGTTGTTGTATTGCCACTGATTCCCGCTCGCATCCTGAAAACGTAGAACCAGCGCATTAAGGCCGCCCAGAGAGTCTACCTTCATGTCCCATGTAATGACGAACCGGTCGCCAATGTCCTGCTTTGTCATATTCAGCCGGCGGATGCTGATGCCGTCTCCAGCCGCAGGCGTATAGGCATGCAGCATGCTGTTGCTGCCTTCCTTGATCCCTTCAATGTAAGCACCGTCGCCGCCATAGACGGTATAGCCGTCGAAATTGGTGTTGTTCGTCATTTTCTGGCCTACAAACCCGTCAAAGTTGTCGAATTTATATTCGGTAATCAGGTCGTAGTCGATATAATTCTTGCCAAAGGAAACGCGATACTTGATCCCTTTCCCTCTCTCGATCAAATCGGTATCCTCTAACGGCGTACCGTCAATGACGAGCTGTCCGGTATGTCCGCTGTAGAGCGTAATATTATTATAGAACACGCTTACCGGCGTCTTTACCGGCGCATAAATGGTGTGTGCGGCATTATCGTACACATACTCTGCGTCTTCAATGCCCAGCACTTCGCCCTGCAGTGCAACCGAATACGCGTCAAACACATTGCTCTGCGTCCGGAATACAACGGTATTGCCTGCGCCTACGCTGTCGCCCGCAACCGGCGTCTCCAGCGTATCGCTGGTGTAAACGCCCGCCAATTCCGCATTAGACAGCGTCAGGTTGGAGAGGAAGTCCGCCGTAGTAGTCGCAGCAGGGATGTAAATCATTTTATCCCTCTCGCTTACGATATAGGCGTCGTCCGCAGCCGCAACCGAAAGCTGGTCATCTGCCGGAGCGTACGCGCTGTTGTACATCTTGCAATCGTCAATCAGGAAGGTAGTATTATAGCTGCCTGCCTCGGCCGGCATGGTCTGATAAACCTTAAAGCGCTTCAGGAAATCAACCTGGCTCAGGCTGCCCAGTGCGCCCTTGTTTACCACCTGCTGGCCGTTAATATATACGTCCCACTTCGCTGTCGGCAGATAGAAGGTAGCTGCAACCTTGTACCAGTTGTTTTCCTTCCATTTCAGGCCAGTGTCGGCGCCGTCTACCCGGATACTGCCGTCCTTTTCAAAGGAGGCCATGGTACGCATCTGCGATGCAGTATTATTCATTGGAACCTGCACCGAGGTCGATACGTCGCTGCTCTTCATCAAAATAGACAACTCAATGCTGACCGTCTCATCTGTGATATTTTCGGGATGTTCATAGGTAAGGTTGAGTTCACCGCCGCTGCCCGTATAATTCTCAATCACAATAGCCGCGCTCTTATCGTCCGCATCCCTGCCGCTGACCCCGCTCTGCAGGGAAACAGCCGGCGCAGGGGACAGCGTGTGCCCAAGCCCAAAACCGGTCTCTTCCCGCATGGTATCCGCATCTGTGAAGGTGCTGTCGTCGAAGTCTTCGTCTAAGTAATTTTGCAAAGTAATAACGTTGAGCGTATAGTAAGCCGCCCGGCCGTCCGCATCCACCGCGCGCACATAGCCGTTCTGCAATGTGCCGCTCTGCTCGGCCCCGGTCCCGTCTACCACAAACACTTCCGACACATTCGCGCCGCCGAGGCCTTCCTTTAAGCTCTCCGGCGTCTGCGCATCGGTTGTGGTAATGGTTTTTGTTGCGTTATCGATAGAGACGCCGCCGCCTGCCTGGGTCAGTTCAACCGGCGTAATCGTAGGCGCAGTCTTGGACACGCCCACGTAGAAGTTGTCGATCCAGTTATTCGCCATCGCATATGTTCCATCTACCAGGGCCGGCCGGAGCCAAACACGGATATTGCTGATTTTTCCAATATCCGCCATTGTGCTCTCCAGCTTAGCGCCGTCTACTTTTTGTACCCCGTTTACATATACGTCTACTGTTGCATCCGCAGCATAAAGTACAAAGTCAAACTGCACCCATTCGTTAAGCGGCATAGAATCAAGCAGGGTAACGCCATGCGATGTTACCTTTCCCGTCCTGTTCGCAATGGAAAATGTTGACTTCAATACCTTTCTCGTTCCGCTCCCATCATTTGTATCCATCTGGAAACTGCGTTCGCCCAGCAAGCTGTCGGTTGCAAATTCAAAACCGAAGTAGAAAACGTCATCTTTCTCTAAAACTTGCCCAAAGGTGGGCTTTGGATCCGCCCCGGGTGAATACTGCAAGGCTGGCCATGTATCATTCTGTACATTCACCTCGCTTGCAGGCTTATTGTATCCGGTTGTCATTTGAAAAGCGGTATCTGTATCAAATTTTCCAAATAAACCGTTTACACCCGCCACTTCGGAAACCCCCTGCGTAAAGCCGAGAATATCCAACCCTTCCGGCGCAACGGCGACAGTGCCGTCCCGTCCGCCAGTATAGCCGGTAAAGGCCTGTTTCCAGGAGTTTTCCGTTGCCTCAATCTGCCCTGACGTGATTTCATTCGCGCCCAGCGCGGAAATCCCGCAGCCAAGCGCCATAGACAGCGCCAGTGCAAAACAAAGCAGTTTCCTACACATTTGTTTCATTTTTCTTCCCCTTTCTTTTGATTGAGAGCGCACGCCCTAATAC
>DVOF01000191.1 GCA_018713805.1 Candidatus Aphodoplasma excrementigallinarum
GCATGGTATTTAACGACAAGGTCATGCGCGAGCGGCTGCCGAAGGCAACCTACAAGGAGCTGCAAAAAACAATAAAAGAAGGAAAAAACCTTGATATTGAGGTTGCCAACGTCGTTGCCAATGCGATGAAGGACTGGGCGGTGGAGAAGGGCGCGACCCACTACACCCATTGGTTCCAGCCAATGACCGGGATTACGGCGGAAAAGCACGACAGCTTTATTGCGCCGGACGGCGACGATTCGGTCATCATGGAGTTTTCCGGCAAGGAGCTCATCAAGGGCGAGCCGGATGCCTCCTCCTTCCCGTCGGGCGGGCTGCGGGCGACGTTTGAAGCGCGCGGCTATACGGCATGGGACCCGACCTCGTACGCATTTATTAAGGATGGGACGCTCTGCATCCCGACCGCGTTCTGCTCCTACAGCGGCGAGGTGCTCGATAAAAAGACGCCGCTTTTGAAGTCGATGGAAGAGATCGACAAGCAGGCGATGCGGATTTTGCGCCTGTTCGGCAACACGACGGCAAAGCACGTCGTTACGACTGTTGGGCCGGAGCAGGAATACTTTTTGGTAGATAAGAAGATGTACGACCAGCGCAAGGATTTGATTTTTACCGGCAGGACGCTGTTTGGCGCAAAGGCGCCGAAAGGGCAGGAGCTTGAGGACCATTACTTCGGCGCAATCAAGCCGCGCGTGGTCGCATATATGAAGGAACTGGACGAGGAGCTTTGGAAGCTTGGCATTTTCGCAAAAACGAAGCACAATGAAGTTGCGCCCGCCCAGCACGAGCTTGCGCCGATTTTTGGCACGACGAACGTGGCGACCGACCACAACCAGCTTACCATGGAAGTGATGAAAAAGGTGGCGCTCAAGCATGGGCTGGTGTGCCTGCTGCACGAAAAGCCGTTTGCGGGCGTGAACGGCAGCGGCAAGCATAATAACTGGTCAATTTCGACCGATGAAGGCGAGAACCTGCTCGACCCGGGCAAAACGCCGTATAAAAACATCCGTTTCCTGCTGTTCCTGGCCGCAGTCATCAAGGCGGTCGACGAGTACCAGGATTTGCTTCGCCTCAGCGTAGCAAGCGCAGGCAACGACCACCGTCTTGGCGCGAATGAGGCGCCGCCGGCGATTGTGTCGATGTTTATCGGCGATGAGCTGGAGGAGATTCTTGACGCGATTGAGAACGGCAAGCCCTATGAGAAAAAGGAACGCCCGATCATGGAGACCGGTGTCCATTCTCTTCCAAACTTTGCAAAGGACACGACAGACCGGAACCGTACGTCCCCGTTTGCGTTCACCGGCAATAAGTTTGAGTTCCGGATGCTGGGGTCCACCTTCTCTGTGGCAGGGCCGAATATCCTGCTGAACACGGCGGTTGCCGAGGAGCTGGAGCAGTTTGCCGAAGCGCTGGAGCAGGCGGACGACTGTGAAGCGGCGGCGAAGGGCCTGATCAAAAAGACGATTCAGGAACATAAGCGGATTATTTTCAACGGAAATAACTACTCGGACGAGTGGGTAAAAGAAGCGGAGAAGCGCGGGCTTTTGAACCTCAAGACGACGCCGGAGGCGCTCCCGTACTTTGTAGCGGAGAAAAATATCAAGCTGTTTGAAAAGCATGGAATCTTTACCGAGGCGGAGGTCCGCTCCCGCTGTGAAATCATGCTGGAAAACTACAGCAAGGTAATCAACATTGAGGCGCTGACTATGATTGACATGGCGCGCAAGGACATCATGCCCGCCGCCGTTACCTATACGAAAGAGCTGGCGGAGACGGCTGCGTCGAAAAAGGCGCTGCTCCCTGATGTGACGTGCGTGGCAGAAGAAGCGCTTGTGACAAGACTGTCCGGGCTGTGTGCGTGCCTGTACAAAAAGACGGAGGCGCTGGAAGAAGCACTCATCGGCGTAAAGGACTATTCCGAGGCGGAGGATATTGCCATGTACTACAAAGACAGCGTCCTGTCGGCAATGCAGGAGCTTCGTATTGCTGCGGACGAGATCGAGACGCTGGTCGGGGAGAAGTACTGGCCGTATCCGACCTATGGCGATTTGCTGTTTGGCGTATAAAAAGGCGTATAAAAATCGGTGATAAAAGGACTGCCTGTATGGGGCAAGGACAATAAAACGCAGGTTCACGGCTGTGAACCTGCGTTTTTAATATTGTTGAAAATTTGATATGGATGGCGCCCCTTAAAACCAGCAGTCATATATTCAATCTACTTCGCCCCGTATAATTCTTCCTAATCCTTCACTTAATATCCGGCGGTTATCATCGTCAACAAGGCTGAACCTGTTGCCGTCATTGGGTGTGCTGAGATAATTCCATACGCAGTATGGAATATCCCATTCCTTTAATATGGTTATCATATCGCGCATCCAGTTTTCGCGGTATTTTATGTTGCAATGGCGAATGGTTCCGAATTCTCCGCACCATAAGATTTTATCAGGATGTTTTTGGATAAATCTCTTTGCAGGTTCAAGGTATTTCCGCAAAAAACCGATATCCATTTTGTCTATATCACAGTAAGCGTTTTTTGAACCGAGCAGCCTGTGATACGCTCTGTAACGCTCTATGTCATCGGTAGGGTACGGCATTTTTCTGTTGTAATATAGCGGGGCCCACTGCAATACACCCTGCTGGTGTGTGAATTCATGCGGGGCGTAGCAGTGGAACGTATAAATAATACATTCGTCGTCATACACCTTAATGGTATCAAGCCCGGGTGGGTTGTTCCACTCTGTTCCGCCCACAATGAGTAACCGCTCATTATTAAGCGTTCTGATTGCGTGAACCGTTTTTTCCGCTACGCTGTTCCATTCGTCGGCGGTAGCGTTGACAACCTCATTGAGGAGTTCGAAAACGATGTCGTCATCATTGTGAAATTCCTCCTCGAGCTTTAACCATACTGCTATAAATCTGTCCTGAAGCTCTTTGCTTTGCATCAGACCTTTTTCTTCCAAAACATCGCAATAGTTCCCGATTGCCTTGTGCATATTCAAAACCAAACGCAGATTATATTTTTTGCACCAGGCGGCGAACAGGTGCAAAAGCTCAAGAATTTTTTCTCTGTATGTATAAGGGCTTTCCTCTAATACAATTTGGTCAAAACCCAAACGGATATGATCCAGCCCCAGCGATTTTATATATGCAACATCCCTTTCGGTCATATAGCTTTCAAAATGCTCCATGTCGCCTATGGTAATATGTAATCTTTTATCC
>DVOF01000192.1 GCA_018713805.1 Candidatus Aphodoplasma excrementigallinarum
AGAGCTACACGACGCTTCAGGGGCCTAAAACAACCTCCCTTTCCGAGTTACGCCGTTCCCTTGTGGCAAATCATCCGAAAATGGGCCCGTTATATGCCCAGGAAACGCTTTGGACCGGCAATGTTTATGCACATCCGCCCTATACGGATACCGAGCTGCGCCGAAATGCATACGTGATCGCATTGTCGGCCGCTGCGTTGAATTACGGCGATATGGATGGCGATTCATCCTCCGGTTTTAGTGGACAGCCCGAGCTTGCGCGGCGGGTTCAAAGGAGACACGATATTGTAAAATCGGTATGGGATCAGGTGTCGCGTTTCCCTTACTATTTGATGAGGCCGGATGATACGGTAGCTACACAGGCATATGCGCTCACGGATGAAACAAAGCAGCGCTGTCTGTTGTTTGTGTGTCAGCAGACCTCTATCCAACTTAATTTGTGCGAAGATGCAGCGTATGACGCTGTCCTGGTTCGGACTGACTGCGTGCAGCCAGATATTTACATGATCGTGCATAAAGAGTTAAAGTTTCCGGATATAGGGGATTGGTTGGTTTATTTTCAGATACGGACGTGAAATGCATTGTTCACAGAGCGATGCATGGACTGAAAACAAAAATGAATTTTAAAACAAGTGTCTGACATGGCTATTTTGCTCTGTCGGACATTTTTTATTTAACACTATTTTTTGTCATAAACCAATAGGGACAAACATACAATGAAGTAACAAAAGCAAAAGGACAGGCATAAAACGATACCGTGCCTTCCGGAAAGAAAAGGTGATAGAAATGTATATTGCTGCGCCAGCAAGGCTTCATAGCAACAGCCCGCTGTTATCCTGCATGAGCGAGCGCATACAGCAGCTGTTGAAACATATTGACTTTACCGCACTGGAGGAGGTGCGCCTCCGCAGGGGGCGGCCCCTGCTGCTTGACTTTGGTACACAGCAGCAATTTATCACGCCTGCGGGACGGCTATGCCAACAGGAGGGCGCGGGCTATGTCGTGACAGAGGCTGACATCGAGCGTTCACTCGTGCTTGCCTGCGGCGGAAGCGTCTACGCCTGCCAGGAACAGCTCCGGCACGGGTATGTAACCGTAAATGGCGGGAACCGGATCGGCATTACGGGGAGCGCCGTTCTGGAGAACGGCGAAATCCGCTCACTAAAGGAAATCTCAGGGATGAGCTACCGTTTTGCACGGCAGGTACGCGGTGCGGCAGACCAAATTATTGACAGCGTGCTGCGCGGCGGTGAGCTCCACAGCACGCTGATTGTGTCGCCGCCTGGGTGCGGGAAAACGACCCTCCTGCGCGACCTGGCGCGCCAGATTTCCACGAGGGGCTATAAAAGTGTCATTATCGACGAGCGCAGTGAGCTTGCCGCAATGGCGGGCGGCGTGTGCGGCTACGACGTGGGTGTGCGCACCGACGTACTCGACGCCTGTCCAAAGGCGGCAGGTATGATGATGGCGGTGCGGAGCATGTCGCCGCAGGCCGTGGTCACCGACGAGATTGGAAGCGAGGAGGATGTCGAGGCGATTCGTTCCGCCCTGCGGTGCGGCGTGTGTGTCATCGCAAGCGCACATGCCAAAAGCGCAGCCGCCCTGTACCGAACCGGCGGGCGGGAGCTGTGCGCGCTGTTTGATGTATTCATAACGCTCAGCAAGCGCCGCGGCAGCGGAACGGTGGAGGAAGTGTGCAGCCTTGACAGCCTTTGTGCTTGCGACGGCGGGGAGAAGAAGATATGCTGAAAATAATTGGGATCATCCTCATTGTCGCCGCAACGACAAAAATTGGATTTCTGTTTGCGGCCCGGCTTGAGCGGCGCAAAAACGCCCTGATTTCGTTCAAGGACGCGCTGTCGCTGTTGGAAAGCGAGATTGGCTTTGTCCAAAACTCGCTGGCAAAGGCTTTTTTTAACATTGGAAACACCATTACAAAGCCTGTGGGCGCATTTTTCCTTGACATACATGAGCGGGTCATGCAGGGCTGCGACACGGGACAGGCATGGGAGGAAGCGCTGACACGCCACCGGCAGGCGCTCTGCCTGACCGATGCAGACGTCCAGACGCTGCGCTCGTTTGCGGCCCGGCTCGGCAAGTCGGACGTGGAAAATGAATTGAAGAACATCTACAATACGACCGTCAGCCTGAACATGCTGATTGCAAACGCAAAAAACACATGCGATACGAACAAAAGGGTGTATCAAAGCGCGGGGGTGCTTTGCGGCGTGCTGATCGCTGTACTTTTGATTTAGGGGGCAAAAGATATGGGAGTTGACTTGATTTTCCAGATAGCTGCGATCGGCATTATTGTTGCCGTGCTCAACCAGCTTCTGATCCGTTCCGGCAGGGAGGAACAGGCCATGCTGACGACGCTGGCCGGGCTGATCGTCGTACTGTTTATGATCATTGGGCAGATCAGCACGCTGTTTGATACGATCAAAAGCGTGTTCAGCCTGTAGCGGGGGAAGAAATGGATATCATACAGGTAGTGGTGATCGGGATTATTGGCACAATCCTGACCATCATGGTAAAACAGTACAAGCCCGAGATTGCGGCGGTGCTTGCGCTTGCAACCGGGATTCTGATTTTGTTTTTCGGGTTTTCCGCCCTGCAAAGCGCGCTCGACCGCGTCTTTGCCATTGCAAACGCTTACAATATCAATACGGCGTATATCGGCACCGTCGTCCGGATCATTGCAATCGCATACATCTGCCAGTTTGCTTCGGATTTGTGCCGCGACAGCGGACAGGCTGCCATCGCCTCCAAGATCGAGCTATGTGCAAAGATTTTGATTTTGCTCTACTCGCTTCCGGTGGTGGAGGCGCTTTTATCGCTGGTCGTTTCAATCCTGCCGTAAAGGGGTCTTACTGATGAAAAAATTTTTATGGGTGGTTTTGTGTTTATCCCTGATGCTGCCGTGTCTGGCCGTCAATGGCACAGAGCCGGACGGCGGCGCGGCAGTATACGACGTGGAGGCGGAAGTCGAAAGCTACGGCCTTGACGCGCTCGACGGCTATACCGGGGAGGCGGAGGACTATTTTACCAATGGGGCAAGCTTTTCCGACACGGTGCTCGCGCTTGCGACAGGGCAGGAGGTTCTGGATGCAAGAAGTATTCTGCATTTGATTGTGCAGGGATTGTTTGGAGAGGGGTTCGACTGTATGGCGCTGCTGTTGAGCGTCATTGCGATCTCCGTTTTATTTTCCCTGCTGAATAATATGAAAAGCAGCTTTAACCAGGAAACGGTGAGCGAAATCGCGTTTTTTGTCTGCTATCTGATTTTGGCGGCGCTGATTGTGCAGGCATTTGGCAGCGCGGCGCGGCTTGTGACCAGCACGGTCAAATCCGCGTCCGTTTTCATCAACGCGCTTGCGCCCGTACTGATGACCATGCTCGTCACGAGCGGCGGCATTGTGAGCGCAGCGGCAGTCAACCCAATCATCCTGCTTGCGGCGCAGCTTACCGCCACAGTCGTGGAACGGCTGCTGATGCCGCTTCTCTACAGCAGCGCGGCGCTCTATCTCGTAAGCGAAATCAACGAAACGATCCGGGTCGTCAAGTTTGCCGACTTTTTGAAAAAAACGGTCAAATGGGCGCTCTGCCTGATTTTGACCGTATTTGCCGGGATACTGGCCATCCAGGGGTTTTGCAGCGTGCCGATGGACGGCGCGGCGGCAAAAGCGGCCAAGTACGTCGTTGGGACGGCGGTCCCGGTCGTGGGGAGCATCCTCTCCGACACGGTGGAAACGGTGGCCGGCTGCTCCCTGGTGGTAAAAAATGCGACGGGTGCGGCGGGGATGATCGCCGTGCTGATTATTGCGACGGCGCCGGTTCTGCGGCTGCTGGCCGTGTGCGCGGTCTTTCACATCGGCGCGGCGGTCATCGAGCCGATTGCGGATAAACGGATTGCAAACGTCATGTCGAACATCGCGTCCGTAACGTCGCTGATGGCGGCAATTGTAATCACCGTTGCGCTGCTGTTTCTGATTTGCATCGGCATGGTAATGTGCATTGGTTCCCCGGCGGCGGGATAAGATGGAGGTGAAGCAATGGCGGAATATATCAGTTCCTTTACGATAACGGTGGTCTGCGTCATATTGCTGAGCTTTATCCTGCGTGCGCTGATGCCGCGCTCTGCGCTGGAAAAGTATGTGAATTTTATCATCGGTATCCTCGTGACGATTACGCTGGTGGGTTCATTTACCGGAGCGCCGCAGCTCGACTTTGACGAAATCGTGAGCGCGGATACCTCGGACGCGCTCACAAAGGAGAACGCCGCGGTTCTGTACAACGAAAAAATCACGGACAGCTTCCGGGCAAATTTGGAGCAGAGCGTCAGCGGGTATGTGCAGTCGGCCTATGGCACGGAATGTGATACGGATGTAATGCTCACAGTGGATGGGGATGGTAAAACCGCCGGGATTGACGGCGTATATATCCGCATGTACGGCATTGCAGATGCAGCGGCAGTCCGGCAGGGCGTTTCCTCCCAGTTTGGAATTCCGGCCGACGCAGTCCACATAGAATAAACAAAGGAGGCGGCATAGGTGGGAGTTGAAAAAATAAAACAGCTTTTTGGGAAAAACAAGCATATGCAGGGCATTTACATAATATTAATTATAGGAGTCGCAATCCTGCTTTTTACAAGTTCCTTTTTTGGCCGGGACGGGGCAAAGACGGCAAAGGAGGATACGGTGCAGGTCAGCAGCGCGGTTGGGAAAGAGCTGCAAACTGAGCTGGCGGACATTTTGTCCCAGATCGCGGGGGCAGGGGAGGTCAGCGTGATGATTACCTACGAGGGGACGGGCGAAAAGTATTATGCTGCGGACGTAACGAGTGAAAGCACAAACAGCAGCGACGCCGCCGGACAGGAAACATCGCGCGAGCAGGAATCGGCCAAGCAGAGCACAAAGCTGATTACACCGTCGAATGAGCCTGTGCTGACAAAAGAAAACTATCCGAAGGTCCAGGGGGTGATTGTCGTATGCGACGGCGCGCGCGATGCGCAGGTCAGGCAGGATATTACAAGCGCAGTCCGCGCGGCCTTAGATGTTGCAGACCATAAAATCAGCGTTTTTGCAAGAAATTAGAAATTGGCGTCTGTA
>DVOF01000193.1 GCA_018713805.1 Candidatus Aphodoplasma excrementigallinarum
AAATCAGCATATATTCATGATTGGCTTCCGAAGAATAAACATAATCCAATAATTCATCCGGCAGCTCAAATTGCAAATCACGTAAGGATGTATCTATAATATCCTTGTCTAAAGGAAACTGAAGAAAGTACGTGAACGGCTCGTTTAATTCTTTATATGCATAGTTTCCCGACCGTATTCTATCATATTCCCGCAGCCCGCTTGTATCGACCGCGTAGCTGCCATACAGGTTTAATTCTACTGCATTCGGCCTGATAAACGGATCCCGCAGCTCGTCAAACCAGCAAAAGGGGTTTATGATAATGATAAGTACAAATATGCCGGCTGCCACCGCAAGCGGAATTAAATATTTTTTCATATGTTACTCCTGTTTACTGAAAATTGTTTTGAACCGGCGGGGAAGCCTCCCAGTTTATCAGCTTAATCTGATACGTTTCATACGCTTCGTCAACGCTGATTGCACTAAACCCAATGCTCCCGCCTGCTTTCTGATACATATACGGTACCGAATTGGATATTCCCCCTCTGTTGGGCGCTTCATCCCCCATATAATATTGTGCATTCCCATAATCAAAATACAATTCCAGTATCCGGTTGCCCCAGCGGTCCATAAGCTTCATATCCCTACAGTCCAACAACGTAATGCGCTCTTT
The DNA here is from genome assembly GCA_018713805.1 of Candidatus Aphodoplasma excrementigallinarum. GTDB lineage: Bacteria > Bacillota > Clostridia > UBA1381 > UMGS1253 > Aphodoplasma > Aphodoplasma excrementigallinarum. The sequence goes on from DVOF01000193.1 coordinate 654, forward strand.
GCCGCTTTTTAAGTAATCTTCCCATTTGCGGTATTTTCCTGCGGTGCCGCGCGTTTCGAACCCGCTGAATTTGCATATGATTGTATCCTCTATGACGTGCTGGCTACCGCCTATTTCATAGGTAAGTCTAAAAGGAAATTCCCCATATTTTACTACCGGAGCAGGCGGATTTGCAATAAGGATATTTCCAACCCACGGAACCGACCACGGCACGAATACATAAAGCAATACAAGCCCCTGATATAAAACAAACAAGGTAACCGCAGAAACGGCTGTTATAACAATAGCTCTCCTGAATTTTGATTTCATTTGCGCTTCCCTCACCGCTTTTTAATCATGGCGTACACTTCGTTTTTCCGCAGGCCGCGGTCCTTCGCCGCCGCCTTAATCGCTTCCATCTCGCTCATACCCGCATCGGTATAGCGTTTTACATGCTCCTCGATGGGAAGGTCGGTATAATCCTCCGTATCCTGCTCCGTCTTCCCCTCGATCACAAGCGCGAACTCGCCCTTTGGCGGCGTCTGCTCATACTTTTCAATCGCCTGCGACAGCGTCATCAGGCAAATTTCCTCAAACTTTTTCGTCAGCTCGCGCGCAATGGAAATGCGCCGGTCTCCAAGCGTGTCGTATAAGTCCTGCAAGGTCGCGCGCAGCTTGTGCGGCGCCTCATAAAACACCATCGTGCGCCGCTCATCCCGGATGTCTAAAAGGTGTTCCCGGCGCTGCTTTTTATTGACGGATAAAAACCCTTCAAAGCAGAACCGCCCCGTCGCCAACCCGGAGGTCACAACCGCGGAAATGACAGCCGCTGCGCCCGGGACGCTCGTCACCGGAATCCCCTGCGCAATACACGCCGCCACCAGCTCCTCCCCCGGGTCGGAAATGCCAGGCGTGCCCGCGTCCGAAACGACGGCAATGTTTTTCCCTTCCTGCAAAAGAGAGAGCAGATACGCGCCCTTATCCCGTTTATTGTGTTCATAATAGCTCGTCATTTTTGTGGAAATATGGAAATGGTTCAGCAGTTTCACCGTTTGCCGCGTATCCTCCGCCGCAATCAGGTCCACCATAGCCAGCGTATCCAGACACCGCTGCGTAATGTCGCCCAGATTACCAATCGGCGTTGCGCACAGGTAAAGCGTTCCGCTCACATCCCATACCCCCTTTCATAAATCGCATCGATTTCTTTCGTATAGTTCCCGTTTTCGTCGTATACGTACAGCGGCGGCAAAAGCTTGAGCTCGCGCCCGCCCTGCGCGCTTCCTTCGATCAAGACGATATTTGCGCGCTTCCCGCACGACGGGTGTACCATCTGCATCCGCTTCGGCTCGATCCGGTATTCCCGCATGGCGGTAAAGATATCGACCAGCCGCTCCGGCCGGTGGACTAAAAACAGCTTCCCGCCCGGTCGGAGCAGGTACGCCGCCGCTTTTATCACATCCTCCAGCGTACAGAGCACCTCATGGCGCGCAATCCGCAGCGCCTCGTTTTCATTTTTCAGCCCGCAGGTGTCCTTCATATAAGGCGGGTTGCACGTCACAACGTCAAAACTGCCGCGTGAAAACAGCTTGTCCGCCTCCTTCAAATCGGCGCACACCACGTCGACGCGCCCCTCCAGCCCATTGAGCGCCATGCTCCGCCGGGCCAGCTCCGCCGCGCGCGGCTGCACCTCCAGCGCCGTGATGCGCGGGGTCGCCGTCTTCCCCGCAAGCAGGAGTGCGACGATCCCGTTCCCGCTGCATAAATCGACCGTACGCTCCGACGGTGCACTTTTCGCCATATGCGCCAAAAGCACCGCGTCCACGCCAAAACAGAAGCCGTCCGTATCCTGTATCAATTTCAGCCCTTTATATTGTAAATCGTCGATCCGTTCCGCCATAACCTCACCGCCCGCATACTGCAACTTTGTTATAAATGAAAATTACCGGCCGCCAAACGGCAGCCGGCAATCCTTTGCTTTGACCCTTACGCCTGAACAGGCGCGCCAACCGGGCAAGTGTCTGCGCAAGCGCCGCACTCAATGCAAGCGTCAGCGTCGATTACATAGATGCCGTCGCCCTCCGAAATGCAGCCTACAGGACATTCCCCTGCGCAAGCGCCGCAGCTGATGCACGAATCTTCTATTTTATATGCCATGAAACACACCTCCTGCCTTTCAGATTGCTTTCATTATAGCAGATATCTTTCTATTCTTCAAGTGTTTTTGCGTTTTCCTTATTAATTTCCTTCGTATCTTTTTTCTTGCCGCTGCCTAGCACCTTGACGTCTTTGACGGGAAACTCCGTCACCTGCTTTTCCTTGCCGCCGTCAATGCTGACCTTGACCTTCCCTTTGAGCAGGTTGACCGATACGACCGTCCCTTTCCCGTCCGGCGTGGACACGAGCGCCCCTTGCTTGGGCGTAACCTTCAGCAGGTCCTCGTACGCCTCCTGCTCGTATTTTAGACAGCACATCAGCCGCCCGCACGTACCGGAAATCTTGGTCGGGTTGAGAGATAAGCCCTGCTCCTTCGCCATTTTAATGCTGACGGGCGCAAAGTCGCCCAAAAACTGGCTGCAGCACAAATTCCGCCCGCAGATACCATAGCTGCCAATCATTTTCGCCTCGTCGCGCACGCCGATTTGCCGCAGCTCAATGCGTGTACGGAACACGCTCGCCAAATCCTTGACCAGCTCGCGGAAGTCGATCCGCCCGTCCGCCGTAAAGTAAAACAGCACCTTGCTGCCGTCGAACGTATACTCCACGTCGACCAGCTTCATCTCTAACTTATGCGCCTTGATCTTTTCAGAGCAGATCACAAACGCCTCGGCCTCTTTCTTTTCATTGTCCTCTATCTTTTTGAAGTCCTCTTTCGTCGCGGCGCGCACCACCTTTTTGAGCGGCTGCACCACACCCGACTCATCTACCAGACGGTTCGCGATCGCCACCGTCCCCATCTCCACGCCGCGCGCAGTTTCCACAATCACGGACGCGCCGACCTCCAGTGTCAGGTCGCCCGGGTCAAAGTAATAAATTTTCCCAACGCTTTTAAAGCGTACTCCTACAATCTGTACCATGTTCGTTCTCCTTATCTATCAAAAGTCCTCCCGGCCTATCCGCCGGGAGAAGCTTGCTTGCCAATTCAATCTCCATAAAAAATACCTGCCGCAAGCCAGAGCACCGCCGCCTTCCGGCTGACGTGGCGCGACAGCATTTGCTGCGCCGTCAGAATGCAGCGTGCTGCATGGTCGAGCCGTGCGCGGCTGACACGCGCGCAGACTGCGCGCAATTCCTCCATCAAATCGCGGTTCGCGATCCCCTGCCCAATACCGTTTGACAGCCGGAGCAAGTCCGACGCAAACGACAGCATAAAGTCGAGCAAAAGCGCTGCGTTGTCCATGCCGCCCTCTTTGCCCTTTTTTTGCTGCTCAAACAAATCGCCGACGGAAAAAACCGCCTCCTCGTCCGCGCCAAGCAACAGCGAACGGAGCGCGTCAAACGCTTTGCGCCGCAGCTCCCAGGCCTCCCCGCCGCTGCACAGCAGGTCAGCCCGCCCGGCAATCCCCGCCGAAAACGAAACAATAAAGTCCAGCCTGTCCATCATGTGCGGATACGTGTTTTTGACATACTGCGCCATCTGCGCGTCCGTCTTGGGCGTGAAGCGTACAATCCGGCTGCGTGAGCGCACCGTCGGCAAGATCAGCTCCGCATTGCTGACACAAATGATAAACACCGCATAGGAAGGCGGCTCCTCGAGAATCTTGAGCATGGCGTTCTGCGCCTGCGGCGTCAATGCATCGCCGTCCTCAATGATATAGACCTTGCGCGCCGCCCGGAACGGCTTTGTATATACATCCGAAATAACGGCGCGGATTTCATCTGCGCCGACACTCTTTTTTGACGTGATGTCAGAGAGCGACAGGCTCTGCAAATCGGGATTGTTGCCGCCCGCCGCCTGCACGCAGCTCTCGCACACGCCGCAGGGCGGCTCCCCTGCGCCCTCGCACAGAAGAGCCGCCGCAAAGTAGCGAGCCGTCTCCCGCGTGGGGAGCCCCTCCTCGCCTTCAAACAGATAGGCGTGGACGCTCGTCCCCTCCCGGAGGCCGCCGAGCAGGCCGCAAAGCAACCCTTCCTCCACATTCGGCCTTACAAGCGGCATTATACCTTCTCAAACCTTTCTACGTCCACAACAAAGATCGTCGCGCCGCCAACCTCGACCTCGACCGGATACGGCGTATACCCCGACCCGAGCCCCGACATCGGCACCGGCGTACTGATGATCTGCTTTCTCGTTTCGCTCTTGGACTTGATGATGTCGATGACCGTCTGCACGTTCTGCTCGCTCGTGCCGACTAAAAGCGTCATGTTCCCTGCCTTCAGAAAGCCGCCCGTCGTTGCCAGCTTCGTCACGCTGAAGCCCTGCTTGTTCAGCTCGCTCATAACCTTGGAGCCGTCCTCGTCATGTACGATTGCAAGTATCAGTTTCATAAAACATCCTCCTTTACTGCAAAATAATCTATTTCTGCAACTAACATACAATTTATTACAGTTCCCTGCACTTCAATTATACCACACGGTTTTCAAAATAGCAACAGGTATTGTCTGCACGCTATGCCGTCCCAAGCTCCAGGCTCGCCACAGCGTTTAGATCGAGGCCGGCAAAGTCGCCGCGTAAATACTGATAGTATGCCGCGCAGCCGATCATGGCCGCATTGTCGGTACACAGCGCCATCGGCGGCACGTAAAACGAAATCCCATGCTCCCTACATACGCGCTCCATCTGTGCGCGCAGCGCGCTGTTCGCCGCCACGCCGCCGGCAAGCGCGCACTTGTCCGCGCCAGTCCCAAGCGCGGCCTGCACCGTATGGCTGCAAAGCACGTCGACAACAGCCGCCTGGAAGCTTGCCGCAATGTCGGCCTTATTGTACGCCTCGCCCTTCTGTTCCAGCTTGTGCAGGTGGTTGATGACTGCCGTTTTCACGCCGCTGAAGCTGAAGTCGAGCGGGTTCGCCATCCGGACGCGCGGGAACTGCACCGCCGCCGGGTCGCCCTCCTTTGCCAATTTGTCGATGAGCGGGCCGCCCGGATATCCGAGCCCGAGCACGCGCGCCACCTTGTCGTACGCTTCCCCTGCCGCGTCGTCGCAGGTGCGGCCCAGCACGGAAAAGTCCGTATAACTTTTCACATGCACGATGTGGCTGTGCCCGCCGGACGCCACCAGGCAGAGAAACGGCGGTTCTAATTCCTTATGGGCAATCAGGTTTGCCATGATATGCCCCCGGATATGGTGTACAGCGATCAGGGGTTTCTTTGCCGCGTAGGCAATGGCCTTTGCCTCTGAAACGCCGACCAGCAGCGCGCCGACCAGCCCCGGCCCGTACGTCACCGCCACCGCGTCGAGCGCGTCCAGCGTCACGCCCGCCTGCGCGAGCGCCTCGTCGATCACCGTGTCGATCGCCTCCAAGTGGCAGCGCGACGCAATCTCCGGTACGACGCCGCCGTAGCGCTTATGTATGTCGATCTGTGAGTTGATGACGTTTGACAGTACGTCGCGGCCGTTTTTTACGACTGCGGCGGCTGTTTCGTCGCAGGAACTCTCGATCGCCAGTATCAAACTATCCTTCTTCTGTTCCATCGAATCACCATTCTTTTGTCATAATCCATGCGTCTTCGCCGTTGTCGCTGTAGTAGCGTTTCCGCACGCCGGCCTCGCAGAAGCCGAACTTGCGGTACAGCGCAATCGCCGGCACGTTCGACGCACGCACCTCGAGCGTCAGCAGGCGGATACCCGCCGCCGTCGCCTGTGCCAGCATATTGTCTAACAGGCGCGACGCCAGCGCGCGCCTCCGATGCGCCGGGTGGACGGCAATATTTGTGATATGGCCTTCGTCCACGACGTGCCAGTACCCGGCATAGCCCACCGCCTCGCCGCCGCAAAGCATTACGCTGTAGCGCGCCAGCGGGTTTTCTATCTCTTCCCAAAACGCCTGCTCCGGCCACGGCACGGCAAAGCACAGCTTCTCCAGCTCCGCAAGGCCGGGCACATAACGCGGCTCCAGCGGCGCAATCTCATACGTCACGGCGCTCACTCCGAATCTTGTCGTACACTTTCGTAAGCGCGTCCTTCAGCTGCGCCGCGCACGCGCGGTAAGCGTCCAAATCCTGCCCGAACGGGTCGGCTATGTCGCCCGGCTGTCCAATGTACTCGAGCAGCGCGTAGGTCTTTTTTTCCGCCTCCGGGCCGAAAAGCTGGATCAGCGCGCGCTTGTGCGCCTGCGTCATCGTCAAAATCAAGTCTGCCTCCCGCACGACAGAAGCATGGATGTTCTTCGCCGTGTGCGCGCTGATGTCAAGCCCCATCTCCTGCATGGCCAGCACCGCATTTTCGCTCGCCGGCATGCCCTCGGCGGCGGCCAGAGCGCCGGAGAGCACCTGCACCGAGCGGTCCTCGCCTGCAATCTGTTTCAAAATCGCCTCCGCCATGGGCGAACGGCAGGTGTTTCCCGTACAAACAAGTAAAATATTCATCTCTCATCCGTTCCTTTGTCAAATGGTATCACATTTCCAGCGGCGGCTTTGTAGAGCCGGTTGCGCACCGCCACCGACATGTCGTCGCCGAGCCGCATGGGGCAGTATACGATGTCCACGCCCGCCTCGTCAAAGGCGCGCAGCGCGTAAAACAGGTTCGCCGCATATTCCGGCGAGGCCGCGCCGCCGTAGAAAAAAGTGTCTGCATCATATAGATTACCCGTATCCTCACAGCTTAAAACGCCTGCGCGCTTTCCTTCCTCGTGTGCGCGCGCTACCAGAGCCGCAAGCCGCGCATGGTCGAGCGCGCCCGTATACTCAAGCACGACAACCTCCGCGTCCGGCGCATAGTGCTTGTACTTCATGCCCGGACACTTGGGCGTGTCTTTGTCGGAAACAGCAGCGCGCGGGCTGATGACCGGCCCAATCACCGGACGCAGCATCTGTGCCGTCACGCCGCCGGGCCGCAGGATGGCGGGCGTATCGCCCGACAGGTCGAGCACCGTCGACTCCACGCCGACGCCGCACCGCCCGCCGTCGATAATGAGGTCGATCTTCCCGTACATATCGTCGCGCACATGCTTCGCCGCCGTGGGCGACGGCTTGCCCGACGTATTTGCCGACGGCGCGGCGACCGGTACGCCCGCCGCGCGGATTACAGCGCGCGCCACCGGGTGCGACGGCATCCGCAGCGCCACCGTGTCGAGCCCAGCGCTCACAGCTTCGCCGATTTTATCTGACTTTTTCATAATAATGCTGATCGGCCCGGGCCAGAACTGCTCCATAACGCGCCGTGCCGCCGGTGGAACCTCCTTCACCAACGGCGCAACGTCGGTTGCGTCCGCAACATGGACGATGAGCGGGTTGTCGCTGGGGCGCCCCTTCGCTATAAAAATATTGCGTACAGCCTGCCCGTCGAGCGCGTTTGCCCCCAGGCCGTAGACCGTCTCCGTCGGAAACGCGACCAGCCCCCCGCGCCGCAATACGGTCCCCGCCTCTTCGGCGAGCGACAGGTCGATGTGCGCCGGGTCAAGTATGATTTCTTTTGTATCCATATGTGTAAGACTTCCTTCTTGCTTTTATCTATGTTTACACTCATGTCAAATCAGGACCAAAACTTAATAGCCGTGATCAACATGCCGCCACATACCACCATTATTTCTAACTAAAATCCAATTCCAATTGTCATAAGTACTGTTCGGACTCAATGAACCGTCCCCGCCTGATGAATCCACATCAAAGGAGGATGTTAAAACAATCACTTCATCCGCTTGATTTCTTTCCGCCCAATCAGCATGTGCTCTGCTGCTTTCGTCCCCTGCATAAGTAATAGAAGTAAGTGTACACCCTGGAAATTGACTTCTGAAGTATTTCATTGTCACTTCTATTGCAGACTCTATGTCGGCAGCTTCATACATATCTGATTGATACGGCTCAATCTTAACTTCAGAAACGTTTCCGCCGCAAGCACACAAGCCAATTATTATGGCGCACAACGATATTATCACATTTATTTTTTTCATTGTTACCACTACTTTCTTTTGCAGCAAAACGCATAGTTAAT
>DVOF01000194.1 GCA_018713805.1 Candidatus Aphodoplasma excrementigallinarum
AGATAATGTCGCATGGCTCAGCCTTGTGCATATTATAAAAGTCATTTTCCACCAACTTGCGAAGCAGCTCCCGCTGATTATTGTACACGTGTGTGTAATCATACAGGGACTTGACATTCGTGTGACCCGTCACCTGCTGCACCAGCTTGTGGTTGTCGTGCGTCAAATTCATCAGATAGGTTGCGCAGCTGTGGCGCAGGCCGTGGAATTCAATGTCCGGATATTTCCCGATTTTCGCCTGCCATTCCTTGAACCGTCTTTCCAAAAAGGACGGCTCTACTGGATCGCCGTTATCCAAACAGATCAGCAGGTTATAATCGTGGTATCTGTCTCCGAAATACTCTTTGGCCTTCTCCATATACAATATCCGCTGCCGGATATTTTCCTCAAGCTGTTCCGTCATATAAAAGGTGCGGTCAGATTTTGGCGTTTTTTGCCTTTTCAGCACCATTGCTGACTTTGAGCCGGGTATTTTATTGGGGAATATAAAAATAATTTCATCGTTTGACAGGGCATCCATCGCATCGAAATAAACGCGCTGGATGGTTTTATCCAGTTGGATTGTCCTTTTTTCAAAGTCAATGCTGTCGAGCGTAACGGCTGTCGTTTCCCCGCCGCGCGACGAAGACATAAAAGACAAATGTACTGCAAGATGCAGCAGCGGGTCGGTCTCCTCCATGTCTTTGAGCGCGGCAAACATATACTCCGGCGCCCAGATTTTGCGCTCGTACTTTACCTGCCTGCGCGCTTCCCGTTTTTTGAGCTGGGAACAGCGCGGGATCTCGCATACTGGATTTTTTTCAATTACGCCCCACATTTTGGCTGAGTTCAGCGCCACATTCAGCAGATCCCGAATCATTTTAATCGTCTTTGGAGACAGGTGCGGCACAGGTTCTCCGCGTTTCCGAAGCGAATCCGCTTTTGCACCGCTTATCTCCTTTTTGGACAATCTTCCTAAAAACGCAGCTATGTCGGCTGACGTCAGGGTGCGTATTTGCAGTTTGGCAATCCGGTCTGGCTTGATATGGACTTTGATTGCACTCATACTGCTTTCATACATGGAATAGCTCCATTCAAGCGGCGCATAGATCGGTACCCACAAATCGAGGAAATGCCCGAGCGTTAAATCCTCCATCGCACAGAAGTTTTGATAATTGTTCGGGTTGGACGGGTCAGCATACTTGTTTTGCTTCAGCAGAGCCGTAATGTAATCCGCCCGCTTTTGTGCTGCCCGTTCGCTGTTCGTAGGCTGTTTTTCGTAGATTGGCTTTGATTGCCCCCCTTCCGGTAAATTTCTTCGATACACGACATAAAGATTGTTATTTTTCTTTTGCACAGACGCCATTCATTTAACCCTCCAATTCATTGTTTTGAAACTTGGGGGCTGTGCCGGATTGACCGCGCAGCCAGCGGTCGAATGACTCCTTTTCCACGCGCAGCGTCCGCGGCCCAAGCCGCTTGACGATAAAGGCGTTGGTGTGCGCGCAGAAGTCATACGCCGACCGCAGGGGCATGTCCAGAATTTTTGCGACTGTGTCGATCCGGTACACGCCTGCATAATCGTTTCCGGCAGAGCTGCTGTTAGGCTGAAAAGTCGATTGATCCATTCATTTCATCCTTTCCAAAACAGCCGGCAAACCTGTGCAACAGACACTTTCGTATCTGCTCTACCATGACATCCGGTTTTATTATACCGATTTATGTTCGGTTTGCCAACCGTTTTAACATATTTTTTTCGCACCCGCGCGGGGTTCCCTTCCTGTGCTGCGGCCTGCACCACGTATTTGCAGGGCTGGCTGTGCCGTATTTCAGCGGCGGGCGCGCCAATGCACACTGTCCGCCGCCCCTGTATGCGTTCCCAGCGCGGGTTATGCAGTTGTCAAAGGACAATGCAGAAATATTTCTACATATAAGAAACACAGAGATGAGGTCGGTTTATTGAAGCGGAGGGGGAAATTTTTGAAATAGCATACAAAAAAGCTGGCATATGCCGGCTTTTTGTTTTCTTTGCACAGACGCCCTTAGACATTTGGAAAAATTTTTAATTCATCGACAAATTTTTACAAATTCCTACACATCTACGGTGTTATACTGCAAACATAGGAATATTATACAAAAATATGTAATTAAATAGGAGGTATTAAACAAACAAATCAAATTTGATTTGACAATGTATCAAACAAGTGGGATGACATTCCCACATGAAGATATATTTTTCAAACAAAAATATGAAAACCAAAGGAGGATACAAATGAAGAAGAAACTGACAAGCCTGCTGCTATGCATCCTGCTCGCGATGGGCCAGGTACAGGCGGCAGCGCCGCAGCAATCAGTGGAACAACCGCTGCAATCGTTGCAGCAGGCGGAATTGCTGGAACGGGAAGCCGAGCTCGAGCTCGAGCAGCTCCCGCTCTACGACCGCTACATCGTAAAACTGAAACCGACCAACAGCCTCGCGGCTGCGGCAAACACAACCCTCGACGCCGCTGTTGAGGCGGCTATCCCCGCCGCAAAGCAAGCGGCAAACGTACAGGTACAGGCCGTGCTCGACGACAAGCAGGTGGACGAAACCGAGGCCTTCGACCTTGCCGAAACGCCCGCCTACACGGTGGACGAGCAGTCGGCGGAGCTGTTGACTGTCACGCTCACCGAAAAGGTGGACGCGGCAGCGTTCACGGCAGAGTTGGCCGACAACGCGCAGATCGAGTACATCCAGCCGGACTACACGCTCGAGCTCGCGTCGGAGGTCGTGCTTGATCTCGACCTGTCCGAGCTGACGCCGGCCGGCGCGCCGGTCCCGGCTGTGACGGCGGCGCCGGAAGCGACCAGCACGCCTGAAATCGACATAGAAATTACGCCGGAGACCACACAGCGGCCGGAGGCCGCTGTGGAGCCGGAAGAAACCCCTGGGCCTGCCCCAGATGTAACAGCAGAACCGACGCCGGAGGCAACGCCCGCGGCCGCGCCGATCGTTGCGGTGATCGACGCGGGCGTCGACGTGGCGCACCACGGGCTGACCGCGCAGATGCTGCCCGGCTATGACTTTGTAAACAATACCGAATTGGTTTATGATAGCAGCAAAAAGGATGAATACTACCACGGCACACATGTGGCGGGCGTCATCGCGCAGAACGCGCCGACGGCGCAGATTTTGCCGCTCAAGGTGTTTGAGTACGGGCGCGCCTACACGAGCGACATCCTCCGCGCGATCGAGTACGCACAGGAGCACGGCGCGTCAATTGTGAACATGAGTTTTGGCGGTGCGGACGACAACCGCGCACTGAAAGAAGCGATGGCGGCGAGCGACATGCTGTTCGTATGCGCGGCGGGGAACGCGCGGACGGACGTGGAGGAAGCGCCGGTCTACCCGGCATGCTTTGATTTGGACAATATTATCAGCGTAGCGTCGCTGAATCAGGACCTGGGCTTTTCGTATTACTCAAACTACGGCACGGAGAGCGTGGACATTGCGGCGGTGGGGCGCGACGTGTACAGCATGTGGCCGGAGGGCGAATACGGCGAGATGAGCGGGACGTCGCAGGCTGCGGCGCAGGTGAGCGCGGGCGCTGCGGAGGCCTTGGCGCGCGGCGACGCGGACGCAAAGGCGGCGGTGCTGGCGCGCGCGGACAGGTATACACATTTGATGAATAAGGTAGCGGAGGGACGGAGCCTGAACTTGTTCAATGTCGCGGCGGGCGTGGTAAATGATACGGTGCAGACGGTGGCGTACGAGGACGACTTTGACGTGCACGGGTATGCGCCCACGCCGGAGGAGAATTGGGAGTTGTTTAGTTCGCTTGAGAACGTGCAGGTCGCAGCGGGGAACGGTTTTACGGCAGTTTTGAAGTCGGATGGTACGATTTGGACCTGGGGGGATAACCAGTATGGTCAACTGGGAGATGGGACAAATGAGATAAGCGCAGTACCTAAACATGTAGTTGGACTTACAGATATAATTCAAATATCTGCTAAAGGAGAATATGTCCTTGCCTTGAAATCAGATGGGACAGTATGGGGATGGGGAAAAAACACAAGTGGACAGCTTGGAAATGGTACAACGACAGACAGCAATACACCCGTTAAAATGCTAAACATGAGTAACGCCTACAAAATTGAAGCTGGTAGACTTCATGGAGCTATTATAAAGAATGACGGTACGTTATGGTCGATTGGCTTTGGGGATGTGCGTTTAGGAAATGGTGGCGAAAGTAGTAGCACGGTTCCCGTACAGGTTATGAATTTGACAAATGTAATAGAGGTTTCCTGCGGCTTTAACCAAACACTTGCAGTTCAAGAAGATGGTACGTTATGGGCGTGGGGAGATAATTACAATGGACAATTTGGAAATGGAACGACTGAAAGTAGCCTCGTTCCAGTGAAGATTGAAAATGTAAATGGAGTAAAGAAAGTAGCCGCTGGCTATCCAAACTCTACAATTTTATTAAACGATGGAACGCTTATGCAGACACATGGAAGCTCCGACCCTATTTTTAGAGTCTTAGAAATCATTAATGGTTTAGAAGATTTGGTAAACAATGATTACAATTATGCTGCGATAAAGGATGGCCAGCTATATGTATGGGGTCTAAATCAAGTAGGTATATTAGGTGTTGGAACTACAGAGAATGTGTCATCAATTACTCTTAATACAAACCTTCCAGATATAAATCAAGTATCCATTGGTCTCCAGCATAGCGCAGCTATAGATTCAAATGGGAAATTATGGACCTGGGGAGATAACCAATATGGTCAACTGGGAGATGGAAAAAATCTTTATCAAACAAACCCGACAGAATGTACAATATTAGGTAATACAAGCTGTATAGCTGTGGGGGCCGGCAGTACGAATTCTTTGGCAATAAAAAATGACGGAACCACATTAACTTGGGGTTCTGGTATATGGCAAGATAGTACACTAAAAAATAGTTCTGAAACTCCAATTCAGATAGATAATTTAACAGGAATCGATTATATGGTAGTTAGTGACAATAGAGCACTGGGTATTAAAAATGGTACGGTATGGGGGTTTGGCACACATGATGAATTTTATGGGCAGTTGGGCGATAATTCAAATACATCTACAATAAATGGAATGCGGATAAACAGCCTTGAGAATATCGTCAAGGTAGATACACATTCCGTTGCATCGGGAGCCCTAGATGAAAGTGGAAATGTTTATGTCTGGGGCGGATATTATATGGGTGAAAACTCAGATAAAGAACTGATAAGCCACGAACCGGTTCAGCTAAATTTTTCAAATATTGTTGATTTTTCATTAAATGCAGAAAATATAGTTGCATTAAAAGAAGATGGCACCGTTTGGGGCTGGGGAGTCGGATTTACCGAATTTGGAGAAAATAACCCCATACAATTGCCTGGAGTTAATCAGGTCAGTGCTATTTGTAGAGGTTTAGCTCTCAAAGAAGATGGCACCGTTTGGCAGTTGGAAAATAATACTTATCAGCAAATTGATGGACTAAATAATATCATTAAGATTTCAGCCAGAGATACAGGTAAATTGGCTCTTAAAGATGATGGAACAGTCTGGTCTTGGGGCTCAAACTTTTATGGTCAATTAGGAAATGGTACAAGAATAGATAATCATACACCGGCACAAATTCAGGGTTTATCTAATATTACTGCTATTTATGCAGGAAACAGTTGTTTTGCAATAGACAGCCAGGGCAGAACTTATGCGTGGGGAAATAATCGTTACGGACAATTGGGCGATGGCACAATGGCTTTACGCGCAACGCCATACTGCCTGACCAATGAGATTAATGAACCTTTACCTGAGATATCAGTCGCCACCATTGCCGCCGGCAGCGGCCACAGCCTGATCATCGGCGAAAACGGCACAATCCTCGCCTCCGGCCGCGGCTCACACGGCCAGCTCGGCAATGGCGCGCGGCAAAACAGCACGACGCCCGTCCAGGTCAAGGACACGGCGGGAACGGGAAGCTTCACCGGCGCAAAGGCCGTGGCGGCGGGCTTCCTCTACAGCCTCGCGCTCAAAGAGGACGGAACTTTGTGGACATGGGGCAACGCGACCGGCTTTTTGACCGACACGGGCGACAGCCACAGCGATGTGCCTGTCCCGGTAATCGACGAAAACGGCGAGCCGCTCGCCAATATTATCTCCATTTCGGCCAAGAAGGAGCACTGGCTCGCCCTGCGCGCGGACGGCACAGTTTGGAGCTGGGGGCGCGGTGCAAACGGGCAGCTTGGCAACGGTGCGACAGAGGATGTGTTCACGCATGCAGTGCAAGTCAAAAACGCGGACGGCACGCCGCTTGTAGACGTCATCGCAATTTCGGCAGGCGGGAGCCACAGCATGGCCAAAAAGGCCGATGGCACGATCTGGGCCTGGGGCAAGAACGAAAACGGCCAGCTCGGCAACGGCGCGAGCGCGGACTCCAGCGTGCCGGTGCAGGTTATGGGACTGGCAGGCATCGAACAGATTTCTGCGGGCGAGTATCACTCGATGGCGCTGCGCGCGGATGGTACGGTCTGGGCTTGGGGCCGGAACCAATACGGCCAGCTCGGCGACAACACGCGCAACAGTTCGAGCACGCCGGTGCAAGTGACAGGCGAGAACGGATTTGGATACTTGACGGGCGTAGAGGAAATTGCGGCTGGAATCGGGTACAGTATGGCGCTGATGAGCGACGGCACGCTGATGGCGTGGGGACATAACAATTCGTACCAGCTCGGCGACGGGACGCAGCAGAGCAGGAATGCGCCGGTGCAGGTGCTGGATAGCGCCGGAACGGCAGCGCTGGCGGATGTTGTGGAGTTCAGCGCGAACGGCGAGACGACAATGGCAAAGACGGCGGACGGAACGGTATGGATTTGGGGCACGAACCGATACGGCGAGTTTGGGGATGGTACGAATGGGAGCTATTCTGCGCTGCCGCTGGAGTTTGGTTTTGAGGTGGAAGCATTTTACGCCTCTACAAATGAAATGTTCTCCATAGAAACTGGGAAAATC